>JBEKZI010000045.1:0-16297 GCA_049510055.1 Phycisphaerae bacterium
AAACGGGCGTGGGCGGGGGCTGCAGCGTGCCCCTCGGCGTCAACGCCAGACTCTCGGGCGACCGGGTGACCCTGCATGCCGTGTTCGGCGACGACGACGGCGCGATCATCTTCAAAGAGCGCGCGGAAGGTCCCCGAGAAGAAGCGGACCTGCTCGTGTCGCGCCTCCTGGAAGGCTTGAGGCTGGCACGGAGGACGGGAATACCCGGTTCGGAAAGTGCTCCGAATGCATCTCGCCCCAAGGGTACTCGACGGGATTGAGCTCCGGAGAGCAACGCAGCCGGCGCTTGGGCCTTTTAGGGCGCGTCCAATGCAAAAATTCGCTATTTGCAGGCGCCTATGGAGCCGGGTGCGCACGTACGGCCGTCCGTCCACAGGGCAGCGGCCAGCCTCGCGCTGCGTTGAGCAGGCCGAAGGGCAGGAAAAGGATCAGCAAGAAAAAGATGGACTCCGAGCTCAAAACTTCCGGCCAAAAGACTCGCGGGCGCAAAAACGGAGACATCGCAATCTCCCAGGCGGAATTCCCCAAATATTGGAACCGCCAAACCTGGTAACGGGTAAAGTCCATCGTCCCGAAAATGATAACCGCCGCGGCCAGGAAACCCGCCGCGACGACCAGGCTTACCCACGGCGCCGGCAGCCACGCGAACGCCGGCGACTTTTTCCGGTCTCTCTCGAGCCAGGCCAGGACGGCCAGGCCGGCGGTCAAGACGATGACGGTGACCAGCACGTCCTCCTTGAAGCTGCACGCCAACGCCGCCAATACCAACGCCGCCGCCTTGCGCCCGGAAACCAGGCAATACGCCGCCGCCAGCATCAGCGGGATCGCGGCGCTGACCGGATGCCAGCCATAACTGAAATTGAGGTTGAGCTGCTCCACGACGGGCCAGGCCAGATAGGCGCCCGCCCAGGCCGCCGCCGCGGCGGACATCGCGCCCAGCTTGCGGGCGATGCCGTAGACGAACACGGCCGGGGAGGCCAGGCACACCGCCTGGATGGCAAAGAACACATGGGCGTCGGGCCACAATCCCCACAGCGGCGCCAGCAGCGCCAGGCCGGGATTGAAATGGTCCCAAAAGGCCGGCAGCCCCGGCGTCTGCTGGAGAAAGCCCACCCCCCGCCAGGTATTGATGACCCGGCGGGCGAAGTGGCCGAAATCAAAGTACCCCAACTGATAGTCCGCGTAGGCCCGGTGCGATTGCCAGAACCACCAGACCCCCAATCCCAAAGCCGCCAGCACCATCGCGGAAAACCACCCCGCCTCGCGCCCCACGGCAGGTGCAGGACGTTCCGAATTAAAAAGTTTCGCGCGGGCGAAGTCCTTCACCACCAGGCCCGTCAGGAACGCCAGGCCGATGGGTTCCAGAAACGTCCTCGGCAAAGACGGCCAGGCCAGCCGGAGCAATTCCAGGATCGGTATGGCCCAGAATCCCACGCCGCACAAAACCAGCTTCGTCCATCCCCGCCGGGTCGTCGGCAATGCAGCCGCGGCCATCCATCCTACGGCCAAGGCCGGGAAGACGACCCAGAACAGGTGCGGCACCAAAAAAATGAGCAATGGCGTGAAACATTCAAGCGGCCCGGATACGTCCGCCGTCACCACATAGGCCCAGACCATGTGCACCCGCGTCAGCAGCAGGCCCATGCTCCACAGCCAGCCGATGGCTACCAGCAGACCGATAGCCACCCGCAGGGTGCGGGAGGGAGCGGTTCGGAACGCCAAGGCCGACTGTTCGTTACCCGGCATCATGGGTTAAACGTGATAATCGCACCGGTCCGTCCGGCCTTAGCCCTTGGCGGAGAGTTTCTTGCGGATGTTGTCCACACGGACGCGGACGTCTTTATAGTTGAAGTCGATCATGGCCACTCTGGAGAAATTCTCCAGGGCCTTGGGAAGGTCGCCCATTTGCTCCAGGACGTCGCCGAGGGTATAGCGCAGGTCCATTTCCTGGTTTTCGGTCAATTCCTGCGCCAGGACCCGTTCCAACGTTTGAGCGGCTTCGGGCAGCCAGCCTTTTTTGGCGAACGCCTGGCCGAGATAGTTGATCGCCCGCAGCGCCCGGCGCGGATCACGCTGCGCCTGCTGGAAGGAGCCGATGGCCTCGTCGTACTTGCCGGCCAGGAACTGCCGCCGCCCCAGCTCGAACTTCAACCCCAGGTCCGTGGGATAGTTCACCGCCCTTTCGGCGTATTCCTCCAGCTCGAACTCCAGTTGGCGGCGGACCTGGGCGGCGGCGCCTTCCTTGTCGCCGGCGTCCATAAGTTGGTGGTATCGCCGGGTCATCTGGGCGATGCGGATATCGCCGATGCGCATCTTGAACTGATAGGCCTTCAGGTCGTTATACGCCTTGGTCAGGACCTCAATGGCCTCGGTCTCGGCGGCCTCATCCGACAGCCTCAGCAAGGCGTCTATAAACGCGTTGATCTTGCCCAACTGAGAAGGAGAGGCCAGGTATTCCGCGCGGGTCCTGTCGACCTGCTGCTTGAGGTACGACTTCGCCTGCATAAGGGAGTCTTTCTCGATCAGCTCCTTCTGCTTGGCCATGTCGCGGACGGACTGGGTGAAGTCGCCTTCCTGGTCGTACTTGCCCTTCTGGATGGTGTGCCTGGCCGACAGTCGCGAGAGCTTCTCCGCCACGGTGGCGTCGTCCGGGCTGAGCGCCCGCAGGATCTCGCAGGCCTGGATGGCCATGCGATACTCCTCGACCGAGGTGTAGGCATCCACCAGCAGGCTCAGCACCTTCTTGCTGGGTTTGGCCGGGGGACGTTGGGAGAGGAACAGGATGTCGCAGGCCCACTTGGCCACCAGGGGCAACTCGAGCTTCCGGGCGGCTTTGAAGACCGTTTCCATGTGGGATAACGCGCCGGGGTCACGGCTGAGGAGGTACTCGGCGTTGATCATTTCATCCAGGGGGGTTTTTCCGCCGCGGTGCTTGAGTTGCTCCATCATGCCGGCGGGCTTGCCCCCTTTGGCCTTGCGGTTCAGGGCCGTATCCCACAGCTTCTGATGCCCGCGTTCGACGTTCCCCGGCTCGCGCTTGATCCCCTCCAGATACAGTTCGATGGCAAAGTCCCAATTACCGAGTTGGGCAACTTCGTCGGCCCGCTCAAAGAAGGCCTTGCCCATTCCGTCCTGCCCCGTCTCTTCCGCGTTCGCCTCGCTCATGCGTGTAGTTCCAACCTGGGTAAGTTCTTGGCTTATTGTCGTTTAATTTAACCGACTCTCGCCCGGCTGGCAAGCCCAAGGCCCCCGCGCCGCGGTGTCGTCGGGCTATATTCCCAAAAGGACCCGCCGGATCTTCCGGAAACTCTGCCGCCATCCCAGCTCGCCCGCCCGTCGCAGCGTGGTGCGCGAGAAAATGCGCTTCAGCCGATTCCGCTTATTGCGGCGGTCCACCTCGCGCTCGATCGGACCCAGGAGTTCCCGGAATCGCCGGGGCGGGATGGCCTTGCAAAAGCAGTTGGCGGGGCTCTGATGGTTGTACAGCGTGGGGTCGAAATCCTCCCCGATCAGGCCCATCTGGCGGCACAGCTCGTAGGCCTCGGTATTCGGATACGGGGTGAAGATGCTGTACACCACGGTGTCGCAGTGGACGGCCTCCATCGCGGCCCGCGTGTCGGCCAGCGTCTGCTCGGTCTCCTGGGGAAAGCCCACCATGAAAAAGGTCACCAGTTCCAGCCGGGATCGCTTGATTTCGCGGCAGGCGGCCAGGGCCGAGGCAATGGTGATATTCTTGTGAATGGCCCGCAGGATCTCGTCGTTGCCCGACTCGATGCCGAGATTGATTTTGTAGCAGCCGCCGGCCTTCATCGTCTCCACCGTGGCGCGGTCGATCAGGTTGACGTGGGTTTCGCAGCTCCAGGCGACGCCCCGACACTGTGTACGGATCGCCCGGCACAGGGCCTCGGTGTAGTCGCGCCGGACGCCAAAGAGGTCGTCGTCGAAGTTCACGAACCGCAGCCCCCCGGCCCGCAGGCCGCGAATCTCCGCCGCCACGTTGTCCGGCGAACGGTAGCGCACCGACCGGCCCCAGATGTTCCGCGAGCCGCAATAGAGGCACTGATACGGGCAGCCTCGCGTGGCAAAAATGTTGCGGAACGCGCTGCGGGGATACGTGGAATAATCCCGAAGCACCGCCGGGGCGACCTGGTGGGGAAACGGCAAACTGTCCAGGTCGTGCATGAGGGGGCGGGGCGGATTGGCCACCACCTCCCCGCCGCGGCGGAAGACCACCCCGGCCACGGCGCCGAGGTCGGCCCCGCGATCCAGGGCCGATAGAAGCTCGACGATCGTCCGCTCCCCCTCGCCGCGGACGCACACGTCGATCGAGGGGTTTCTCAGGATTTCCCGCCCGACCATCGACGCATGCGGGCCGCCGACGATCACTCGCATGTCGGGGTCGATCCGCTTGACCATCTCCGCCACGCGGCAGGCCGAGGCGAAGTTCTGCGTCTTGGCCGTCAGGCCCACCACCGCCGGCTGAAAATCCTGAATCACCGCGGCCACCTCCTGCCAGATTGCTGCGGAAGAGTCCTGCAAAGCACGGAGGTAGCTCTCAAAGCCCTTGCTCGCCCAGTACCGCACCTCGATGGGCTCGGACGGCCCGGCGAAATCGGCATTGTAGACCTGCACCTCCCAGGGCGCCCCCGCCCGGATCGCCCCGGCCAGGTACGCCAGGCCCAGAGGGAAGCGGTCCAGGGAATACGTCTCCTTGAACAGCCGCTGGAACGGGGGTTCGATCAGCAGGATCCGCCGCGCCCGATTGCTCATGGTGCTTTTGGCCGCTCCTACCCGGCCGGCGGGGATTTTTTGCGACCGTCAAACCCGAGGGAGCCGTGGATTCCGTCGGGCTGCGCGTCATCCGCGTTCATGCGGTCCTGCAAGCAAGACAGGCTCAACACCCTACTTTGCAACAAGCCTGTGTGGCCATGCGTCTGCTTACTTCACCTAAGTGATCGTCAAACTATTGGATATGACTAAGGTCAGCGAGCCGTCGGTCGCCTTCAAGGTGTAAGGGCCGGCCTTGGAAAGCGTCAGGTTGTTGAACGTCGCCACGCCGGCCGCGGCTGCGATCTTGACCGTGCCGCCGAGCTTGGCGCCGCTGGGCCCGGAGGCAATGGCCAGCGTCACGGACGACGTATTCGTGGTCACCACGTTGTTGTTGGCATCCAGGATTTGCACCGTCACCGCTGGACTGATCACGGTGTTGGCGGTGGTGCCCGTCGGCTGCTGGAGGAAGGCCAGTTTAGCCGCCGCTCCGGGCGTGACTGTGAAGCTATTGGACGTGGCCAACGTCAGCGACCCGTCCGTGGCCGTCAGGGTGTACGTCCCGGCCTTGGTCAACGTCAGATTGTTGAACGTGGCCACGCCGCTGACCGCCTTGACCGTCCCCGTGCCGCCCAGCGTCGTGCCCGCCGGCCCGGTGGCGATGGCGAGCGCGACGTTGGAGGTATCCGTTGTGATCACGTTGCCGCAGGCATCCATCACATCGACCTTTACCGCCGGGTTAATCTTGCTGCCGGCGGCGGTGCCGGTCGGCTGCTGAACGAAGGCCAGCTTGGCAGCCGCGCCGGGGCTGATCGTGAAGCTGGCGGACGTGACCGCTTTCAGCGAACCATCCGTCGCCTTCAGCGTGTACGCCCCGACCTTGGCCAAGGTCAGGTTGTTGAACGTGGCCACGCCATTGACCACCTTGGCCGTTGCCGTGCCGCCCAGCGTCGCGCCCGTCGGCCCGGAGGCGATGGCCAGCGCCACGCTGGAGGCGTCCGCGGTCGCCACGTTGCCGTTGGCGTCCAGGAGCTCGACGGTGACCGCAGGGTTGATCACGCTGCCCGCCTTCGTGCTGGTCGGGGATTGGAGGAAGGCAAGTTTCGTGGCGGCGCCGGCCACAACGTTGAAGCTGTCGGAGGTCGTGCCGGTCAGCGCGCCGTCGGTCGCTTGCAGGATATAGGTCCCGGCCTTGGTCAGCGTCAGGTTGTTGAACGTGGCCACGCCGTTGACCGCCTTGGCCGTTACCGTGCCGCCCAGCGTCGCGCCCGTCGGCCCGGAGGCAAGAGTCAGCGTCACGGTCGATTTATCCGCGGTCACCACGTCCCCGTCGCTGTCCAGAACATTAACCGTCACCGCCGGGTTGATCTTGCTGCCCGCCGTTGTGGTGGTCGGCTGCTGGGTGAAAGCCAATTTCGTAGCCGTCGCGGTTACCGCCGAATTGACCAGCACTACCATGTCTGCATGGTCAGAATCCTCAAGGGAGGTGCCGAAGCCGATGACGTTCTTTGAGCGGTCCATCGCCCCGACGAGGTCGACTGTGCCGCCGTCGGTCCCCGTTGCAACGATATGGGCGCTCATCACGCCATTGGCGTTTACGGTATACGTGCCGCTAAGGGTCATCGAAGTGCCATCCTTGTCGGTGGCCTGGCCGGTAAGACCGCCCTTGCCGTTGAAGGTGACGGTTCCCTTCACATGCATGCCGGCAAGCGTCCAGGTGCCGTTGGCATCCGCGTTGCTGTAGGTGCCGGAATACTTGACCATCACAAGCAGGTCGGCGTCGTCGCCATCCTCGTAGCCCGGCTGACTGCCCAGGTTCTGGTCGTCGAACGCCATGACGTCCTTGGAATCGTTGAGCGTGCCGACTAAAGTGTCGGGTTGACCGGACGAACCACTTACGTGTGGGGAGAACGTTACCGTCCCGTCGGAGGTGACCGAATAGGTTCCTCCAGTGACGCTTCCCGTAACACTCTTCGTTCCAGAGTCATTCGAAGTGACGAAGCTTCCGCCGGTAATATTGCCCTTGCCGTCAAACGTTACCGTCCCGTGAACGCTCTCTCCGGAGAAACTCCAGGTGCCCGAAACATCGGCGTTTGAGAACGTCCCCAGGCTGTGCTTGACCAGAAGGTTCAGGCCGGCGTCTTCGGTGTCGGAGTTGGGCAGGGACGCGTAGTTCGCCGCGACAACGTCCTTGGTGGTATTGAGGGCGCCCACGCCGTCGTACGTGCTGCTGCTCCCTACGTTGTGGACGTCCACCGTCACCACGCCCGAGGAGGTGACGTTATACGTGCCCGTCATACTGATCGAAGTGCCATCCTCATGGGTCAATGAGGCGGACGTCACGAGCCCCGCGCCGTCCATCACAACGGCCCCGGCGTCATGCATCCCTTGAAGGGCAAGCGTCCCGCTGAGAGCCGCGTCGGTGAAGCCGCTTAACAATACGCGGGGCTCCAGCGATTCCACGCCCGTCCAGGGAGCATCGGCGGTGACGTTCAGCAACCGTTTGTGCGCCGGCTGAAAAACAATCCCTACTCGGTCCATGTGTTTTCCTCCTACACATACGTTCCTTTGGTTACAAACGCGGTCTCCCAAAAGGAACTTTTAGGCACTGTATGAGGTTGCCTTCGGCCCTGTCAATCTTTTTCCGCCGGCCCGGTGAGGCGCGATCCTGAGGCACCCGGTCCTGGTGTCAAGCGAAAGGGCATAGGGCGGCCTGCCCGCAGGGACGGAGGGATCATGGTGAAACGAATCGCCCTTGCCGAGTCGGCTCTGCCGACCTCCGCAAGGGCGATTCAACACGGATCTCAAGATTGGGGAAGGAACCGAACTGCTAGCGGGTTCCTCACACCGTCCGGCGCCGCCGGAAGATCAGCGGAATTCCCAGGCCCATCATCAGGGCGAGCGACAAGGGCTCCGGGGCGTCTCCAATGACGGCGCTGGTGGGGGTTTCGTCCGCCCCGTTCCCATCCGCCATGGTCGAGAGCATCAGGGCGTTCAGGATCCAGTAGTTGTTGCCGCCGGTGGCGGTCAGGCGGATCGAAAACGTCCCGTCCGCGCGTGGTACAATGTTCTTGTAGTCGGCGATATAGCCGTTGGCATCGTTATCGCCGGCACTCATCGTGGACGTCGCCTCATGGTTCGGGTCCGTGCCGGAGAGGGTCCCATCACTGAAGTTATCGAACGACACGGCCTTTTGGATCGTGTAGACGTTCGAGTTCGTCCAGCCCGCATGGCCGGCGTCGCCGAACAAGGCCACTTCATACGTCTCATTGGAGTCCAGGCCCGAGAACGTAAGCGTCAGGGGATGGGAGGAGGTATTGTAGATGTACCCGTCCGGGTTGACTTTGCCGTTGAAGTAATTGTAGGCGCTCGTCCCCGCTACCAAGGTGCCGCCGGAGGGATCCATCGCCACGCCCACTTTCATCGTGACGCCGGTGGACGTGGCCGTGTTGTAATCGTACAGGGCCCCCTTCTGATTGGCGCCGTACCACGTCACGTAGTTGCCGTCATAACCCGACGCCGTCCCGCCAAAATCGTTGTAGGCTACGAAAGCCGCCGCCTGTGCCGCCGCGCCCGATAAAAGAACGATAAGCAACGCACTGATGAACTTCTTCATGGGTCTTTTCCTCACTTACGATTGATGAATACGACTTGAGCTCCTTGCCGCCTCGTTTCCTCCATTTTTGCGGCAGATTCCCTATCCTTGGTCTGATAGTATATCACGGTAAGGCCCGATTGTCAACGCAAGTCAGGACCACGAAGATGGTTGACAACCGTGCCCGCAGCCTGTAGCTTAGAGGGTTTGGACCTCCGGCGGCCCCCGCGGGCTCGCTCGGCAATAACGTTGGAGTCACTGATATGGCACATAAAAAGGGACAAGGTTCCTGTCGCAACGGGCGCGACAGCAATGCCCAGTTTCGCGGCGTGAAGGTCTACGGCGGCCAGGCGATCCGGACCGGCGGCATCATCGTGCGCCAGTGCGGCACGCCCTTCAAACCGGGGCTGAACGTCGCCGCCGGAAGAGACCACACGCTGTTCGCCCTCTGCGACGGGAAGGTGAGCTTCCGCGGGCGGTTCGTGGACGTGGTGTAACCCGCCCGCCGGTTCAGCGCGAAAATCAAAGGATGGCCCCGGCGCGGCGCCATCCTTTTTCGTTGGCTTTTGCGGCCCCCATGACAAGTCCGACCACCCCCAACAAGGCGATGTTCGTCGACGAGGTGGACCTCGTCGTCTTCGGCGGCAACGGCGGCCACGGCTGCGTGTCGTTCCGGCGGGAGAAGTTCGTCCCCCACGGCGGGCCCGACGGCGGCGACGGCGGCAACGGCGGCAGCGTGTACGTCCAGGCCGACGAATCGTTCAACACGCTCCAGCACCTGGCCGGCAAGCACCACTGGCGCGCCCCTTCCGGCGGCCACGGACAGGGCAAGAACAAGCACGGGCGCTCCGGCAAGGACGTCCACGTGCTCGTCCCGCCCGGCACGATCGTCCGCGACGCCGACCGCGGCGTGCTGCTGAAAGACCTGGCCGACGCAGGCCAATCCATCCTCGTCGCCGCCGGCGGCAAGGGCGGGCGCGGCAACACGCACTTCAAGAGCGCCACCCACCAGACCCCCCGCGAGGCCGAGCCCGGCGAGGACGGCCAGCAACGCACGCTGCACCTGGAACTGAAGCTCATCGCCGACGCCGGGCTGATCGGCAAACCTAACGCCGGCAAAAGCACGCTGCTCAGCCGCCTGTCGGCCGCCCGACCCAAGATCGCCGCCTACCCCTTCACCACGCTGAACCCCTGCCTGGGGATCGTCGAGGCCGGCGGCGGCCGGCGATTCGTCCTGGCCGACATCCCCGGCCTGATCGAGGGCTCGCACGCCGGGGCGGGGCTGGGCGACACGTTCCTTCGCCACGTGGAGCGCACGCGCCTGCTGGTGCACATGGTGGACATCTGCCCCATCGACGGCAGCGACCCGGCCGCCAACTACCACGCTATCCGCAACGAACTGACCTTGTACTCCTCCACCCTGGCGACTAAGACCGAGATCGTCGTGGCCAACAAGATGGACTTAGGCGGCAGTAAGGAACACCTGCGGGCGTTCCGCAAGGCCGTGGACGTCGAGGTCATCCCCATCAGCGCGGTCAGTGGCCAGGGATTGGCGGAGCTGACGCGGCGAATCCGCAAGGCGCTGGAAGCACTGGACGACCAAGACGGCAAAGGCAAGAAAAAGCGACCTTCGGCGGCCCGCGCCGCTAAGTAAATTTATGGCGGACATCGAAACCATTCCCGGCGTACTGGCGTGCGACGTGGGCAACACGGCCATCCACCTGGCCTGTGTCAAGGGCGACCAGGTTACGCCCACCCGAAGCCTCCGCGTAGGCGAGCTTTCCGGCCTGGGGGCGACGCTGGCGGAGATGTGGCGGGAAATTTCCCCGCCGCGCAAGCTGGTGGCGTGCAGCGTGAACCCGGCGGCGCTCAGAGCTCTGGAAGCCGCCGCGACCGCGACCATCGGCGAGGCGGTGCTGGTCGTGGGGCGCGACCTGCCGCTGCCCATCGACACGAACCTGTCCGACCCGGCCGCCACGGGCACGGACCGTCTGTGCGCCGCCGCGGCCGCCTTCGACCGGCTCGGCGTGGCGTGTGTCGTGGCCGACTACGGCACGGCCATCACCATCGACTGCGTCAATGACGCCGGCGTCTTTCAGGGCGGGGCGATCCTGCCGGGCCTGGCCCTGGCCGCCAAGAGCCTCCAAGCCGGCACGGCGCAGCTACCGGCGGTGGAGCTGAGCAACCCCGACTGGGTCTTCGGCAAGGACACCCGCCAGGCCATCGTCGGCGGCCTGGTGTTCGCCGCCCGCGGGACGCTGAAGGAACTGGTGGAGGCCTACGCCACGGAGCTGGGCCACTGGCCGATCGTCATCCTCACCGGCAGCGACGCGGCGCTGGTGTGCGGCGAGGTCCAGGCCTCCGAGCTGGTCCAGGCCATCGTGCCGGACCTGGTCCTGCGCGGCGTGGCGGCGGCCTACTACAGGACGCTGCTGAAATAATGCCCCCCGTCACCGCCACATTGCAGACCCCGCCCGGCCGCGGCGGAATCGCCGTCATCCTCCTGGCCGGCGAGGGTTGCGATAAGGTGCTCACCAAAATCTTCCGCCCGCGACGGTCTCACGCCGCAGGCGGCGAGGACATCCTGCAACTGGGGCAATTGATTGATGGCGACGAAGTAATCGACGAGGCAATCGTCTGCCGCCACCCGGATGCCTGCGAGATCAACATTCACGGCGGCCCAGCCGTGGCGCGGCGGACGATGCAACTCCTGGCCGTCCGGGGCGCGATGATTCGGCTTGCCGAACCCGCGACAAGTGCGACAAAAACTTTTCCTCTGGCCCATCCGCGATGGAACAACCCCGCCGTCGGCCTGGAGATGCTCCAGGCCCTGCCCCAGGCCCGCAGCGAATTAGCCGTCTCCGCCCTAACGCACCAATGGTCCGCGGCCTTGAGTCAACTTGCGGCCGAGACTCTGGCGGCCGCCGGCAATGCAAAAGCAGCGATCGCGCTTGCGCAGCCGCTTCAGGCGGCGAGCGGAGCCCTGCCGCTGATGCAGCGGATATTGAATCCCGCCGAGGTGGTCCTGGCCGGCCCGCCCAACGTCGGCAAGAGCACACTGGCCAACGCACTGATCGGCCGAGCGGTCTCCATCGTGGACGCCCAACCCGGCACGACGCGCGACTGGGTCCGCGAGCCGGCCATCTTGTGCGGCCTGTGCGTCTGGCTGACCGACACCGCCGGCCTGTGGGAGGCCGCCGGATCCATCGACGCCGAAGCCGTCCGCCGCGCCCGCCGCCGCGCCGAGCAGGCCGATCTGGTCTTGCTGGTCAGTGCCGAGCAGCCGACGGCCGCCCCGGCCTGGCTGCATGCGAAAAACGTTTTGCACGTTTGGGCCAAGGCCGACCTTGCCCCCCCGCCGCGCGATTTCACCGGCCCGGCGGTCTCGGCCCAGAGCGGTGCGGGTTTGGAGGAATTGAAGCGGGCCATTCTCGTCGCGGCGGGCTTAGCCGACATCGATCCTGCCCGTCCGATGGCCTTTACGCCCCGCCAGGCCGACCTGCTCGCCCGCGCCGCCGATGCCATCGATGCCGGCCACACTGCCGAGGCGTGCCGACATCTTGAGGAGCTATTGGTCGCCACGACGTAACGCCCGCCGACTTACCCTTCCATCATTTCCAGGTGCGCCAGTTTCAGGACGAGCGTCTTTCGGCCGTGGTGGGCGAAGTCCACGACGACTCGCGTCTCCGGCCAGGGGTTCTTGATTTGCATCACCTTGCCGGCCCCGAAGTGCGGCGAGCGCACCCAGCAGCCGGGCCGTAGGTGCTCGTATTCCTCTGGCACGGCCAGGACCACCTCGTAGGCCTCGATGGCTTCGATGGCCGCCCGTTCGTCCACGTCGGCGTAGAAGCCGCCTCGCCGCGCGGCACCGCGCCGGGCGCGGGCGACCTCAACCTGCGGCGTCGTGGCGTCCTGCGTCTGGACGCCCGGGCCGTCCAGCTCCGCCAGGAACGGCGAGGGCGTCTGGCTTTCCGTGCGGCCGTGAATCATCCGCCGCTGCACGCACGTCAGCACGAGCTGGTTGCGGGCCCGCGTCATGCCGACAAAGGCCAGCCGGCGCTCCTCCTCCAGGTCCTCGGCGTCCATCGCCCGCCAGCTTGTAGCGTGCAACTCGTCGCCGCCCCGGCGGAACGGCAGCATGCCGTCCTCGCAGCCGACCAGGAACACGTGGTCGAACTCCAGCCCCTTGGCCGCGTGAAGCGTCATCAGCGTCACGACGCCGGCGCCGTCGAAGTGGTCGATGTCGCTGACCAGGCTGATGCGGCCCAGGAAGTCCACCAGACTGCCGCCTTCGGTAGTGTCAAACTCCGTGGCCGCCGTGACCAGCTCGGCGACGTTGGCGGCTGCCTGGCGGCCTTCCTCGTCGGCCCCCAAGGCCTCCGTCAGCCCGCTGCGGCGGACGGTCTCCTCCACGATCCGCCCGATGGGCGGGTCTAAATCCTTGGCCAGCTCGTCGATGACGGCGACGAAGGCGGCCACCTTCTTGGCCGGCCCGTTACCCAGCACCTCAGGACCCGCCTGGCGGCAGGCGTCCAGCAGCGATAGGCCCCGCGTGGCGGCGAACTGCGCCAGCTTGTTCAGCGTGCTGGGGCCGATGCCGCGCGGCGGCGAGTTGATGGCCCGGCGGCAGCTGATGTCGTCAGCCCCGTTGGCCAGCACGCGCAGGTAGGCGCAGACGTCCTTGATCTCCTTGCGATTGTAGAACTCCACGCCGCGGGCAATGCGGTATGGAATGCCCTGGCGGATCATCGCCTCCTCCAACACGCGCGACAGGGCGTTGACGCGGTAGAACACGGCTATCTCGCCGCGATCGCCCCCGCCCGCCGTCAGCTCCGCCACGGCCGAAGCGACGTAGCGGGCCTCGGCGCGCTCGTCGTCCAGGCGGACGGTGCGGACGGCTTGGCCGCCCGGGCGGCGAGTCCAGAGTTCCTTGTGCTTGCGGCGGGTGTTGTGGGCGATCAGCCGCGAGGCGGCCGCCAGGATCGGCGCGGTGGAGCGGTAGTTCTCCTCCAGGCGCACGACGACGGCGTTGGGATAGTCGTTCTCGAACTCCAGAATGTTGCCGATGTCGGCGCCGCGCCAGGCGTAGATGCTCTGGTCGGGGTCGCCCGTGACGGCGATGTTCCCGTGCTCCAGGGCGATGCCGTGGGCGATGACATACTGGGCGTGATTGATGTCCTGGTACTCGTCGATCAGGACGTAGCGGAACCGCCGTCCCAGATTCTGGCGGATGTCCTGACGGTCGCGGAGCAGGCAGGCCAGCCGCAGCAGCAGGTCGTCGAAGTCCAGGGCGTTGCGGGCGGCCAGGAGCTGCTCGTACCGGCGGTAAATCTCCGCCACGCGCCGCTGGAAAGGCGATTCGGCCTCGCCGGCATAAGCCTCGGGGCTCTTGAGGGCGTTCTTGGCGAAGGAAATCGCCGCCAGCGCGTTGGCCGGTGCGATGCCGCCGGGGAGGTCCAACTCCTGGACCGCGATTTTGGCGACGCGAAGCTGGTCGTCGCGGTCGTAGATGCTGTAGTTGGGCGAGAGATTCGCCGGCTCGGCCAGCTCCCTCAGCAGCCGGGCGCCCAGCGAGTGGAACGTGGAAACCGTCGCCCCGGCTGGGACGCGGAGGTCCAGCACCCGCCGGCGCATCTCCTCGGCCGCCTTGTTGGTGAACGTGATGGCCAGAATTTCGCCGGGCGGGACGCCCTGGGAGATCAGGTAGGCCACGCGGCGGGTGATGACGCGCGTCTTGCCCGAGCCCGCCCCGGCCAGCACCAGCAGCGGCCCGTCCACGTGGCGGACGGCCTGTCGCTGGGGTTCGTTCAGATCGGCCAAGAGGTCCACGGATTCTCCGCTTGCTTGCTGAAAAACCTCACTATACCGGCCGCGGCGGCGGGCCGACAAGAACTCCCCGTCGCTACTAAAGATTCGCCGTCAGGGACCGATGAAGCTGGTGGCAGAAGTCTAACCGCGACGGTTAAGTATGCAGACCCTCCAGCGAAAAGCCGTCTATACGACCGGCGAAGTGGCCCGGATTTGCCACGTGGCGCCACGCACCGTCAGCAAGTGGGTGGACAGCGGGCAGCTCCGCGGCTACCGCATTCCCGGCAGCCGAGACCGGCGGATTCCGCTGGAGCATCTGCTGGCGTTCCTGCGGGCCAACGGCATGCCGGCCGACCTGCTGGACGACGGCCCCTGCCGCATCCTTCTGATGGACCCCTCCGTGCCGCTGGAAGTGGTCGAGGCATTGGCCGGCTCGGGGCGATGCGAGATCCGCACGGCCTCCAACCTATTCGAGGCGGGCGTGGTCGCCCAGCAGTTCCGCCCGCACGTGATCGTGCTGGATGTCGGCCGCGGCGAAGAGGCCGCGATCCTTTGCCGGAACATCAAGCAAAACGCTGACCTGGCCTCGGCGCGGCTGGTGGCCGTGTCGGCGGGCATGCCCTCCAGCCGGGCGCAGGAGCTGCGGCGAGGCGGGTTCGACGAGTTCCTGTCCAAACCCTACACGCCGGCCCAACTGGCTGCCGCCGCCGGCGTGAACGAACGTAAAGAAACAGTCGCCAAACCGCAGACGCTCGCAAGCGCAAGCGGCGGCGCGGCGACCTGAAAGACATAACGGGCCGTCCGGAGGGTACCGGATATGTGCGTTCCGATATTAAGGGCGGCCCGCTTCTGACATCCCGGTTCTGGCGTGCAGCGGACAAAATCCCGCGACCCCGGCGTGCCGGGGTCGTGGGGACAGCGCCGGGGGGACAGTAGCACACGACCCGCCTGGCGGCGGGTCGGAATGAGGGAAAGGGATTCTCAACGCGACGTATCGCGTTGGGGGATCCCAAAGGACGAGACGGCCTCCCCCCAGGTCGCCTCGTCCCGCTTTTTAATCAAATCTTGTAGGGCGGGAAGCTTGCTTCCCGCGGGTAACAAGTTACCCGCCCTACAGCTCCAGGATTCCAAGGGCGGCATCAAGAGCAAGGAAGACGTGTAATCAGCGGAGACTCGGGAATTCCTCGCGAAGGATTTGAATCAGATGACCAGCGCCTTCTTCATCAAGCTGGAGGGACTGGCTCACCTTTCCAGGAAACTGTCTGTCCTCGGAACCGCAGGTCTCCAGGACAAAGTACCGTTTGTCATGTGGACCAATGAATGAGAAATACGTACCTTTCGTGGAACCGTGAACTTTCGGCCGTTCCTTCTGGATTTGTGTGAACTCGGTAACTAGTGCCATGGCTGATTACCTCATAGTTTTGTCGGACTGGAAGCTTGTTTCCTGTGGATAAGACGGCTTCTTGCTTTACCGGTCCTGCGGCATTCCGGTAATCCGGTCTTCCGGTAATCCGGGTTTCACTCCCACTCAAACGTCTTGCCGGTCAGGCGGGTGTAGGCCTCGACGTATCGCTGGCGCGTGGCCTGGACGATTTCGGCCGGCAGAAGCGGGCCAGGGGGCTTGCGGTCGAAGCCGATCTGGTCCAGCCAGTCGCGGAGGTACTGCTTGTCGAAGCTGGGCTGGTCGCGGCCGGGCTTATAGCCGTCCGCCGGCCAGAAGCGCGAGGAATCCGGCGTGAGGACTTCGTCGATCAGGATCACGCTGCCGTCCGGCAGCCGGCCCCATTCGAACTTTGTATCGGCGACGAGGATGCCCTGTTTGGCGGCGTAGTCGGCGGCCTGCGTGTAAATCGCGATGGACTTCTCGCGCAGCGTGGCCATCACGTCCTGGCCGGCCTGCTGGGCGGCGGTTTCGAAGGAAACGTTCTCGTCGTGCCCCGTTTCGGCCTTGGTAGCCGGCGTGAAGATGGGTTCCGGCAGCTTGGCGCACTGCCGCAGCTTCTTGGGCAGCGGGATGCCGCAGATTTTCCCGCTTTCCTTGTATTCCTTCCAGGCGCTGCCGGCCAGGTACCCACGCACGACGCACTCGATGGGCACGACCTTGGCCTTGCGGCAGAGCATGAACCG
>JBEKZI010000046.1:0-16105 GCA_049510055.1 Phycisphaerae bacterium
TAATTCCAGCAAGAGCCACCTCAGAAGCTTTGTTCTTCTGCGCCGTCTTCACCAAGCGTTCTGCAGCCGTAGTATCCCCAGTTTCCTGGAGTTTGCGAGCCAATTGCTCTACATACGCCAAAACCTTACCCCGATCCCCCTTGATGGCACCGTCGATGATACGAGATACTTCTAGTAAATAGTCCATTGCAAGAAACTCCTAATTTATGAAATACTATCGGTATTAAAGCGCAGTTTCAAGAGAAAAAATGAAAAAAATAAAGAGAAAATGAAAGATACAGTGCTATGCTATTTTTCCCGCGAGATGTTCAAGAAGACTCAGATACAATTGGACTTTGCTGGCGTGGGTTGGAGAACTTGATCGCACGTCCGCTGGATGCTAGCTTTGTGTCCATAGCCTTCTTGACAATGGCCAGTGCGACCTGGCCTCCCAAATCCCCTAAACAAAACCTCAACGAAAATTTTTACTGCTGCGCAGCGAGACGGGCGAGTTCCAAGGTTGGAATCTCGCCCGCCAGTTTGCTCAGGAGGGATAAAAACTCGGCGTTACGCCCTACGGGCCTTGCGCCGCAGCATCACGAACGCCCCGCCGCAGCCGATCAGCAGCAAGCTCGCCGGCTCGGGGATGTTGCACGACAGTTTCAGATCGTCCAGGCCGAAGTCATTGAAGTCGAAGCTCGTGTTGTTGTCGTGGATCGAGAAAGTAATCAAGTTGGACGTGGTGGCTGTGTAGTTGAAGGTGAACTCCTTCCACGTCCGAGCACCGGTGAACGTAAACGTGTCCTTCTCCGCGCCGTTGACACGAAAGCTGAGCACCGGAGGCCCGCCGCCGCCTGCGAAGATGTTCTGCACCCAGCCGTCGAAGGTGTATTCGGCCCCGGCCTCGGTGGTTGCAGTGAAGGAGACGATCTCAAGGTTCGAGTTCTGGGCTCCGTCCGCAATCATGAAGCAGTCCGTTCCGGTCGTGTGATCCACGCCGCCCCAGTCGCCCGCCGAACTCCAACCGTGTCCTGCCGCGGTTGGTGACACGCCGTAATGGCCCGGGGTCGACGTTCCTGAACTTGCAAAGGGTACGTAGTCCGTCGAGAAAGGACTGACGTCCGTGCCCATGGTGGTGCCGAAATCGGTCTGGGCAAGGATGACATCGGCATTCGCCGGGTTGGCGAATCCTAACGCCAGCAAGGCTGCGGTTCCTGCGGCCAGGAACATGAGCGCGAACGGACGGGGACGGAATCCACAATTCATAGGACAAGCCCTCCCATTAAGTCCTGTGTCCTAAGCCTAAGCTTCTGCGGTCAGGAACGCCGTGCACGCCGGCGGAGAATCACCATCACGCCACCCAAGCCCAGCAATGCCAAGCTCGCCGGCTCGGGGATGGTGGTGGGGATCTCCTTCAGCGTGAAGACCGACGAACTGCGGCCATCGGTATTGACGTCGATGACCAGGTTCCCGTATCCGGTGCCGGGGAAGAACGACGATTGATTGGCCACGCCGTCGCCGCCCGAAACGGAAAGCGTTTCGGTGCCCAGGTTCGGGTCCGCCGACCAGTTGGCGGTCGTGAAGGGGCCGATTTGCCAGCCCGTCTTGTCGGGGTTGTTGGTCGGGTTCGTCATGTCCCGGTTGAACCGGGCCGTGTCGGTGGTGCCCAGGATCCAGTGGAAGTCCGTCCACCTCACGCCCGTCAGATTGGTGATGATCTCGTCGGCGATGTAGATCCGCGTCGCCGGGGCGGCCGTGACTCCGGTCTGGATGAAGTTGAGGATGATCGGCGGGATCGAGCCGTTCTGGGGGTCGGGGCCCTGGTTGAAGACCTTGATGACCTCGATGGCGACGAACTTTCGGCCGTCGTTGTCGGTGCCCTCGTTGTCCACCGCGATGCCCACGCTGCCGCTGCTGATGCCGTTCACCAGCCAGCCGGAATTCCCCAGCGTTCCGCTAATCATCCCCGCCTGGGCCGTCATGCCGCCGACCAGCAGCAACACCGCCGCAGCCAGTAAGATCACGCTTGTACGCATCGTCCTCTCCTCCTGAAAAGCCATTTCATCAGATACATGCGGCGGCCAGGAGCCGGCATCGGCAGGGGGAGACGGTTCGGCGACGGAGTCCATCGGCATTGAGCACCTGCCGGCGACCTCCGAGGTGTCTCCTCCTGATGAGACGCGGCACACATCCTGACCAACTGGCACGGCCCGCAAGGTTAAGCACGCCTCGCGGTACTGCTTGCTGCTTCCGGCCGGCGGCTAGGGGCTTTCTTTAAGCGTTAGAAAACCGCATAACCCGGCTGGCATAATGAGAAAAATCAACTCACTCCTGAAACACGTGCACAACTATAAGCGTGAAATAGTCTACCACGCTATTGGGGACTGTCAAGTGCAAAGGGAAAGAATATGGAAGGATTCCTCAAACGGGGCAAACAGGGCAAGAAGGAAGGTCGAAGGTCGAAGGTCGAAGTGCGTAGTAACACCACCACCTCCAGTCAACCAGTGACCAGTCAACGAGTTACCGGTTATTGGTTGACCTGCCTGCCGGCTCGTTCACTGGAGGAGTGGCTAGCTGAGGGGTTGGTTGTTACTTCGACCTACGACCTGCGCCCTTCGACCTTCCTCAAACGTCCAGGTTCTTGACTTCCAGGGCGTTGGCCTCGATGAAGTCCCGCCGCCGCTCCACGTCGTCGCCCATCAGCAGGCTGAACATCCGCTCGGCCTCCTCGGCCTCCTCGGCCTTGACGCGGAGCAGCACCCGCCGCGTGGGGTCCATCGTGGTCTCCCACAGCTGGTCGGCGTTCATTTCGCCCAGGCCCTTGAACCGCTTGATCTCCATGTCCTTGGAACCGATCTCGCGGATGCCCGGGGCGATCTGGGCGATGTTGTCCAGCTCGCGGGTCTCTTCCTCGTTGAGCAGCACGTAGCGGGCCGGGGTCTTGGCGCCCGTGACGTCCTCCTCGCGGCGGGCCAGGAAATCCTCGACGTTCAGGCCCTGCTTGCGGAGGCGGTCGAACAGCTTGTCGATCTCGCGGACCTCGTGCAACTCGGCGCGCTTGCGGATGCGGATTGCGACGTCCTCGGCCTTGGCCTCGCCTGAGCCGTTGCCGCCGTTGTGACCGTTGCCGTGGCCATTGCCATTACCATTGCCGTTGCCGCCCAGGGCCTCATCCTCCAGCATGCCGTTGGCGGACTCCAACTGGCTTTCGTATTCCTCGGCGGAGTGGCAAAAGACGTTCCGTCCCCCCACCACCAGCCAATGCGTGGGCCACTTGCCCTTGCGGCGGTTGGCCATCAGCTCGGCGAAACCGATGCCGCGGCGCTCCACAATCTGGATGTTCTCGGCCAACTGGTCCAGCAAGGCTACCAGGTCCCGCAGCTTGGCCCCTTCGTACTCCGCGGCGGCCTTGGCGGTCTTGCCCGCCGGCTGCTCGCCACGGCGACTCGCTTGCGGAGAGCGGACCTGGAGCCTGGTGCCTTCCAGGCCCAGCGTCAGCAGGGTGTCGCGCATCTGTTTTTCGTCCAGGACGTATTCCTTGTGCTTTTTTCGCGTGACCAGGTACAGCGGCGGCTGGGCGACGAAGATGTGGCCGGAGGAGATCAGCCGCTTCATGTAGCGGAAGAAGAACGTCAGCAGCAGCGTGCGGATGTGGCTGCCGTCCACGTCGGCGTCGGTCATGATGATGACCTTGCCGTAGCGGAGCTTGGACAGGTCGATCTCGTCCTCCCCGATGCCGCAGCCCAAGGCCGAGATGATGGTTTGAATTTCGGCGAAGTTGAGGATCTTGTCCAGCCGGGCCTTCTCGACATTGAGGATCTTGCCCCGCAGCGGCAGGATGGCCTGGGTGGCCGAGTCGCGGCCCTGCTTGGCCGGGCCGCCGGCGGAATCGCCCTCGACCAGGAACAATTCGGTGCTGGCCACGTCGTGCGAGCGGCAGTCGGCCAGCTTGCCCGGCAGCGAACCGCTGGACAGCACGCCCTTCCGCCGCGTCAGGTCGCGGGCCTTGCGGGCGGCCTCGCGGGCCTGCATGGCCTGCATGCCTTTGGAGATGACCCGCTTGGCGTCGGCCGGATGCTCCTCCAGCCAGGCGCCGAGCTGCTCGTTGACCACCTGCGTGACGAAGCCTTCCACCTCGCTGTTGCCCAGCTTGGTCTTGGTCTGGCCCTCGAACTGCGGGTCGGGCACCTTGACGGACACCACGGCCGTGAGACCCTCGCGGAGGTCGTCGCCGGTGGGCGTCTCGCCGTTCTTGACGACCTTGGCGCTGCGGGCGTGGAAGTTGATCGTCCGTGTCAACGCGCTGCGGAAGCCCGACAGGTGCGTGCCGCCCTCGGTGGTGTTGATGTTGTTGGCGAAGGACATCGTCGTTTCGTTGTAGCCGTCGGTGTACTGAAGCACGATGTCCACCACCAGCTTGGTGGCTTCGTCCTCTTTGTGGATGGCGATGGGCCGGTGCAGGACGCCCTTGCCCTCGTTGAGGTGCTGGACGTAGGCGATCAGGCCCTTTTTGAACTGGAAGGTTTCTTCCTTGTCCTTGCCGCCCCGCAGGTCCGACAGCTTGATGCACACACCCTCGTTGAGGTAGGCCAGCTCGCGCAGGCGGCTCAGCAGGATCTCGTAGCGAAAGTTGGTGTCGGGGAACACCTGCGGATCGGGCTTGAAGGTGACCTTGGTGCCGGTGCGCTTGCGCTGGCCGATCTTTTTGGGATCGGCGACCTTCTTGCCGCGGTCGAACTCCATGGAATACACCACGCCGTCGCGGCAGACCTCCACCTCCAGCCACTCGCTCAGCGCGTTGACCACCGAGGCGCCCACGCCGTGTAGGCCGCCGGACACTTTGTAGGTGTCGTGGTCGAACTTGCCGCCGGCGTGGAGCTGGCAGAAGACCACCTCCAGCGTGGAGACTTTTTCGGTGGGGTGCGGGCCGACGGGAATGCCCGGGCCGTCGTCGGTGACGCTGCAGGAGCCGTCGGGCTGGATGGTCACGGCGATGTTGTTGCATCGCCCGGCCATGGCCTCGTCGATGGCGTTGTCGACGATCTCCCAGACCAGGTGGTGCAGGCCGCGGCTGGCGGTGTCGCCGATGTACATCGCCGGGCGCTTGCGGACCGCCTCCAGCCCGCGCAGCACCTTGATCTTGCTCTCGTCGTAAACGGTGCCGGCAGTGGCACCCTTGGCGTGGGCCTCGTCCTTGGCCATGAGAACTCCGCTCCTGTTCATTATCTATTCGTTATCGGACGTTTCCGCCTGTCAGAATTAGCCTCAAAAAACGAAGCAAAACGTGCCTCAAAGCGGTGTCAATATTATCTCAAATTTTCCCTTCGCCCGCCACTGAAATCACGGCCAAATAGACTAAGAAATGTGATTATAAGACTATGTAATGACAATATTAATGACGATAGCCGATATGGCCACACGTGTGATGAGCACCCCCGCCGTCAAGCGGGCCGACGGCGGCTTCACTCGGCGGGGTTCCAGCCGTCCTTGCCGCCCAGGACGGCCCGGATCATGATCTTGTCCGCCTCTTCCTTGGACAATTGTTTTGACCACGCCACGCGATTGGCGGGGTTAGCGCCGGGGCCGGTGCTGTTGTACTCGGCGTAGCGGGCGGTCTTCTCGTTGTCCGGATTGCGCCAGTTGTCCCATCCTTCCGGCCGGATGTGATCGCCCATCTGACAATTGATGTAGGTCACGCTTGCGAACGGCCGCCACGGCCGGCCCAGGTAGGCCGGCTTCCCCTCACCGGTGAGCGTGCAGTTGAGGAACACCAAGCCGAACGGATGATCCTGGGGGGTGCTGGCGGCGGTGACGTAGCCGCCGTTCTTGCTGTGAATCTCGCAGCGGTCGAACACAGCCGTGGCCGCCCCGTAGATGAAATCCACCCGGCCTTCGAGGTAGCAATCCTGGAAGTATTGCCGGCCGCCGTGGAGCAGCAGCGTGTCCTGCCAGCCCAGCAGGCGGCAGTGATAGAACGCGGCGCGGTCGCCGTCGACGCGCAGTGCCATCGCCTGCCCGTGGTCGCCGGAGGTGTTCTGGAACGTAATCTTCTCAGCCCGGAAGTCGTTGGCGAGGATCACCACGCCGTTTCCCTTGAACTTGGCCGGCTGTTCCGGCGGCACGGGGTCGTTGACGTTCAAGGCGTAGGTGAGGATGGTCGTGGCGGCGTCCTCGCCTTCGAACGTCACCTTCGACTTGCCGTCGGGCAGGATAATCTGCCCCTCATCATACGTGCCGGGCTTGATGTGGATGACCGTGCGGTCGGGGCTGTCGGTCGGCACGGCGGCGATGGCCTCATGGATCGTCTTGTAGTCCCCACTGCCGTCGGCGGCCACTGTGATGGTTTTTGCCACCGCCTGTGTCTGTGGCTGAGTCTGCGGCTGTGTCTGTACCTCAGCCTTGGTCGGCTGGGTTTCGGCGCCCTTGAGGTTGATGTACGGTGCCAGGTCCGGCACCGCCTTGGCCAGTTTCTCCGCCACGATGGGGCCGACGACGTCGCCGCCCTTGGCGTTGAGGTGGGTGTTGTCGATGGTCTCGTCCGTCTCGCTTTTGGCGGGCGACAGCGCGTTGCAGCCCTCTCGGCCGAGTTTTTCGTACAGTTCGATCGACCGGGCGTGCAGGTCGACCAGGGGAACCTGTTTGGCGGCGGCGATTTCCTTCACGACGTCCACGTACGGCTGGAGGGTCGAGTGGATCTTGCCGTCGTCGCCCCATTGCCGCCGGCTGAGCGACGTGATGAGCACCGGCTTGGCGCCGGCGGCCCGGGCGTCGTCGACGTACTGCGTCATGTACTGGCGGTAGGTGGTCTGCGGGTCGGTCTCGCGATCGCCGGGGTGGCCCGGCTGATCGTTGTGCCCGAACTGGATGAGGATGTAGTCCGGCTTGAGCTCCAGGCACTTGGCCCACAGCCCTTCGGCGATGAAGCTCTTGGAGCTGCGCCCCCCTCGCGAGAGGTTGAAGCACTCCACCTCGCCGGCCAGGCACTTGACGAATCCCGCGCCCCAGCCCTGCTTGTCCGTCACGGTCGAATCGCCGGCCAGCACGATCCGCACCTTGGCGGCGCGCGTGGAGGCCGCCGGCCGCGTGGCTTGCGTGTCGGCCTGGGGGGCGGCGCCCCCGGCGATCAAGGAGATTGCCAGCATGGGGATGCAGAGCCAAAGCCGTGGCAAGGACTGTCGAAACATGATGTGGACCTCCAGAAATAAGACGTCTTCATGCCGTTGGAAACATGGACCGCCAGCGTCGCCGCACCAGGCGATCATACAAAAAAAGTAGGTCACCCGCCCCCCTGTACAAGTGCCTTTTTGCGAGTCGGACGAACGAAGATCTCCCGGCGAATCTGCCGTGATAATCCGCCGTCGGCGTGATATCCTTATCGGTGCGGGCCCGCCTGGCGGCGGGCACGCCGGAGCCCCCAAAGTTATCTACAACGTCGAACCACGGAAGGTCTAGGAGGCCAGCATCATCATGAGAACGTTCGCCCTACCTGTCGCGATGTCCGCGCTGCTGGCCGTGCTCTGCGCGGCCGCCGGCGCCGAGGCGCCGCAGTCCCAGCCGACTTCGTCGCCAGCGGCCATGAGCCAGCCGTCTTCGGCGCCTGCGTTGCCGCAGATCCCCGACCGCTCGTTCGACGTGAAGGCCTACGGGGCCGCCGGCGACGGCAGCAAGGACGATACCCCCGCCATCCAGGCCGCCATCAAAGCCGCCACCGACGCCGGAGGCGGGTCGGTCGTCCTTCCGGCCGGCACGTTCCTCAGCGGCCCGATCGCCATGGCCAATGACATCGACCTGCACCTGTCCGAGGGCGCCGTGCTGAAAATGCTCCCCTTCGACAGCTACCCGGAACCCAACAACAACAAGGGCAAGTACGAATCGCTCATCAACGCGCACGGGCTTCACGACATCGTCCTTTCCGGCTCCGGCACGATCGACGGCCAGGGACAGCTCTGGTGGGATAAATACCGTGGCGGCAGTCTGCAAGTCCGGCCGGGAATGATCACCATGTTCCGCGTCACGCGGCTGGCCATCCGGGGCGTGCGGATCCAGAACGCCCCCAACGTTCACATCGACATCGGCAAGGCCGTCGATGCCACCATCGACGGCATCACCATCGACACGCCCGACAATACGCCGAACACCGACGGCATCGACATCTGGGGCACCCACATCGTCATCAAGAACTGCTCGATCGCCGACGGCGACGACAACATCGCCCTCGGCCGGGAGACCACCAACGTGTCCGTCACGGACTGCAAGTTCGGGCACGGACACGGGCTTTCCATCGGCAGCATCACGAGGGGCGGACTGAGCAACCTGGTCGTGGACCGCTGTCAGTTCGACGGCACGACGTCGGGCCTTCGCGGCAAGTCCAACCGCGACCGCGGCGGTGTCGTCCAGAACTTGGTCTACTCCAACATCACGATGACCGACGTGCAGTATCCCATCTACTTCCAGAGCATCTATGACGAGGGTGCCAAACAACCCGAACAAACCACAACGCAGCCCGTGACTGCACTGACGCCGGTCTGGAAGAACGTCACCTTCCAGAACATCACCGCGACGGCCGTGGGCAAATCCGGCGCGGGCGTCATCTGGGGGCTCCCCGAGGCGCCCATCGAGAACTTCACCTTCAAAAACGTGAACATCACAGCCTACAAGGGCTTCAAAATCTACTTCGCCAAAAACATCGTGTTTGCGGACGATTCGCACATCAATATCACCGGCACCAGCAAGCCGCTGCTGCTCTACCAAGCCCAGGTCCAGGCGCCGGCACAGATGGGCAGGAAGCAGCAGGACGCCAACCAGGCCGCCACCCAGGCCGCGGGCCAATAGGCGGTGGGTGCCACGGCGGCGTTGCTTGCTGCCGTGCGAAGATGAGCGGCGAAAAAAGGCATGTTAAATATCCGTGGAAAAATCCTCGCCCCCTCGGCCGCGTCGTTTCTATTGACGAACCTGCTCCTTGTAATTGTCGGTTGCAATGCATCACATCATCCCGGGCCGACCGTATCGACGGCCACCAGCCAGCCCGCCACGTCCGTGGCCTTACCGAAGATACCCGATCGTTCCTTCAACGTGTTGGATTACGGCGCATCCGGCGATGGGGCCAAGGACAACACGGTTGCCATTCAGAGCGCCGTTAAAGCAGCCAGCGCCGCGGGCGGGGGATCGGTCATCATCCCGGCCGGGACGTTCCTAAGCGGCCCGATTACCCTGGCTGACAAAATTAACCTGCATCTCGACCAAGGCGCCGTTTTACAGATGATTTCCGCCGATGTTTACCCCCGTGCCAACTACAGGCACCCTCCTCTGATAGGTGGAACCCGCCTTCAGGACGTCTCCGTCACGGGTTGGGGCGTCATTGAAGGCAAAGGTCAGCCTTGGTGGATGATGGTGCGCCACGGCACGTTGGATGCTCGGCGACCTGAATTAATCCACTTCGCCAATTCCGTACGCGTCGCTGTCCATGGCGTACGGCTCCAAAACGCCCCCACGTCGCATATCGCCATCAGCCATTGCAGCGACGTGACGATCGACGGCGTAACCATTGCGACGCCGGACGGCTCGCCGAACACCGACGGCATCGACGCCAGCGGGGACAACCTTGTCATCAAGAACTGTTCGATTGCCGACGGAGACGACAACATTGCGTTCGGTGGTAGGACCTCCAATGTGTCCGTCATGAACTGCAACTTCGGAACCGGGCACGGATTGTCCATCGGTAGTTATACAAGAGGGGGGTTGAACAATCTGTTCGTGGACCACTGCACGTTCAACGGCACCGTATCGGGAATCCATGGCAAGGCCGACCGTGACAGGGGAGGCCTCGTGCAGAATCTTGTCTATTCCAATATCACCATGACCAATGTGAGGTATCCGATACTCTTTCAAAGCTTCTACATACGAAGACTCAAGGATCCGAATCAGGAAACGGTCCGGCCCGTAACGGATCTGACTCCGATCTGGAAAAACGTCACCTGCACCAATATCACCGCAACGGGCGATGCCCCGAAATGCGTCGCCGGCATTCTTTGGGGATTGCCTGAGGCGCCCATCGAGAACTTCACGTTCAAGAACGTGAACATCACGGCCCCGGCAAGTTTCAAAATCTGTTACGCCAAGAACATCGTCTTCGCAGCCGATTCGCACATTACCATCACCGGCCCCGGCAAGCCGCTGCTGCTCTACCAGGCCCAGGTCGAAGCGCCGGCCCAGATGGAAAGAGAGCATCTGGACGCCAACCAAGCCGCCACCCAGGCCGCGAGCCAATAACCAGCAGGCAGGCTCGTTGACTGGTTGTTACTACGCACTACGACCTACGCACTACGACCTTCCCCAGGCAGTCCTTCCAGTTGCTGGCGGATGTAGTCAGCCGTGTGGGTCTCGCCCTTGGCCTGGGCCAGCTTCATCGCCGCCGCGAAGGTCTGGCGGGCGCCCGCCAGGTCCCCGGCGGAGCGGAGGCACTTGCCGGCCTCGACGTAGGCGGGCAGGTACTGGGCGTCCAGTGCCATGCACTGCCGCAGGGCCTCGACAGCGGCGGCGAAGTCCTTGCGCGAGGCCAGCTCCATTCCCAGGCTGTAATGCAGAAAGACGTCATCGGGCGTCTTGGCCAGCAGCTTGCGGATGATCGCGATTCGGTCCGCCATGGAATTTACCCCTGCCCGCCTGGGAGCGGGTTTAAAATTTCTTGCCGCCTGAAGGCGGCCTTCTATTCTATACACCGGCGGCGGGCAGGCAACGGTCCGGGGACCTGATTGCCGGATTTCGGTGAGCGAAGTCGAACCGTAGGCAGGACGGACTATGGCCATACATGCCAAGCACGACGACGGCGACACCGGGCCGGGTGACGGCCGGCGGGTGCGCAAGAGCGACCCCGCCGTGGCCGCGCTGGGCGACTTGGACGAACTGAACGTTCACGTCGGCCTGTGCCTGCAAGGCGCCCTGGCGGATGGGCACAAGGACATCGTCGCGGCGCTGGAGCCGTTGCAGGCGGAGCTGTGCACCCTGGCGGCCCATCTCGGCGGGATGGGTACAACGTTCGACGGCAGCGCCGTCGCGCGGTTGGAGCGGCAGATCGACGCCGCCTGGGCGGAGCTGCCACCGCTGGAGAAGCTCATCCTGCCCCGCGGCTGCGAACTGGCCTGCCGCCTGCACGTCGCCCGCACCGTCTGCCGCCGGGCCGAGCGGGCCATCGTCGCCCTGGCCGACGCCGGCGCTGGTGCTGGCACCGCTAGTAAAAAGGTTCCGCCAGAAGTCCTGCGATACCTCAACCGTCTCAGCGACCTGCTGTTCGCCCTGGCGCGCCTCGCCAACCATTACGCCGGGACCGGCGAGGAAACCTGGCCCCAACCCGACTAACCCTTTTTTGCTTTTGCTTTTGCCTGTGCCTATACCGACACCCATGCCTCTACCGAATTGGCCCTATCTGACCGCCGACCTGCCGGGCATCGGCGGCAGGATCAAGGAATCCCTGGACGACTTCCGCGTGGATGAGCTGCCGCTGTACGAACCGTGCGGCGAGGGTTCGCACGTGTATTTCCGCATCGCTAAGGCCGGCGTGCCCACGCCCGTGGCCGTCGAGCGGATCGCCCGGTACATGGGCGTTCGGCCGACGGACATCGGCCTGGCCGGGCTGAAGGACGCCCAGGCCACGACGACGCAGATGCTCAGCCTGGAGCACGCCGACCCGGTCAAGCTCGCCGCCTATCGCGATGCGCAGGTGCAGGTCACCTGGACGGGCCGGCACGGCAACAAGCTCCGCCCCGGGCACCTGGCTGGCAACCGCTTTGCGGTGCGGATCCGCGGCGCGGGGCAGGCGCAGCTCGCGGCGGCCCAGGCGGTGCTGGAGGTGCTCGCCCGGCGCGGCGTGCCCAATTATTTCGGGCCGCAGCGGTTCGGCGCCCGCGGCGAGACGGCCGAGCTGGGCGCGGCGCTGGTCCGCGGAGATTTGGCGGAGTTCCTGGCCGTCTATCTGGGCCGGTCCGCCCCGGCCGACCCGCCCGACTGCCGGGCCGCACGCGACGCCTTCGACGCCGGCTACCTCGACCGGGCGTTGCAACTCTGGCCGCGGCATTACGGCAACGAGCGGCGGGCCCTGTCGGCCTGGAAGCGCAGCAGCAGGCCAGGCCCGGCCATCGCCGCCATCGACAAGCGTATGCGGCGGCTGTTCGTCTCGGCCTTCCAGAGCCGGATCTTCAACGACGCGCTCGCCCGGCGATTGGGCGACATCGATAAGGTCTGGGAGGGCGACCTGGCGGAAAAGGCCGATAACGGGGCGATCTTCGCGGTCGCCGACGCGGCCGCCGAACAGCCCCGCGCGGAGCGGTTTGAGATTAGTCCCACCGGCCCCATCGTCGGCTTCCGCGGCAAGCTGGCCGAGGGGCCAATGGGCCAGATCGAACGCGAGGTCCTGGCCGCGACAAATATCAACCAGGACGATTTTCGCCGCGTGGGCACGCTGAAGGTCAAGGGCGGCCGGCGCTCGCTGCGGTTCGCGATGGGATCACCGACCCTGTCGGCCGGGCGGGACGGGCGCGGGGAGTTTCTGGAACTGGCCTTCACCGCTCCATCCGGCTGCTACGCCACAGTCGCACTGCGGGAAATCATGAAGGTGGATTCAGAGGCTTCCGAATAGTCCGCGCAATAAGAGTGGCGGGACTCTGGCCCGACAGAGTTTGCCGAGGCCCATCCCGCCACCCATTAGGCCTATCCAAAATCGTCCTTAGCACGACGTGGCCGAGGCCTGCCTATCGCTAGGCAGGCCCCGCCGCGCGTGAGGATTAGCTTATGTAGACAACTTTATTACCGGCCATCGTCGAGCCGGCGATGCTTCCGCAGCAGAGCCAGAGCACCCAGGGCCAGCAAGGTCATCGTGGCTGGCTCGGGAATCTGGAGTGAATAGAGCCGCACTATTGTAGAGCCATCACCGTTGGGGTCGGTATAGAAACCCCAGCCGGCGACCCAGTCCGTGTCGCTGATGGCTGTGGCATCCGCCAGCATCCAGCCGCTGTTGGGGTCGATCAGGGTATTGAGGTCCACGGGTACGCCGTTGGCATCCCAATACACCGCGTCGCCGGAACCGTAGGGGTTGTCGGTATCATTCCACGAGTAATTGTTACAAATACCACCCACGATGATGCCGGCCTCGTTAATCGCGCGGGCCCAGGAGAATCCCACGTCGATGACGCCACTCAGTTCCGTCGGCGTGGGGTCGCCGGCGTTCTGCCGCATCCCGCGCGTGCCCATCCAGTTGCCGTCCTTGTCGTACTTGCCAACGATCGACACGGTCGTGCCGGCGCTGTTGGTATTGCTGGTGCTATACCCATATCCGGAGGGAGTCTCCGACAGCACCGTCGGGGTCGTGCTGGAGACGTCCCACCGCACCGTGTGCGTGGTGGCATTGTCACCCGCATCGAACGTCTGAGACCACCCTACGGCGTTGCCGGTTCTGTCAATCGCATCGGCGCCGCTGCTGGGAAAACCGACGCTGTTGACGCCGAGGTTTCCCAAGACCGTCTGCGCGCCGGTGCTGTCCCATCGCACGGCGGAGCGGCTGAAGACATCGAGATCGCCGTTATACGGACCATCCACCGTCCCCACGGCCACGCCCGAATCCGATATCCCCGCCACCCAATTCCAGTAGGGGGCATAACCATCGGTACCGGCGCCGGTGCCGAACTCCGAATTCGTCACCGGGTCATGCAAGGGGCTTCCATAGACCGCCACGGTTCCGGCCTGGGCTACGGACGCCAGCGCCACCAAGGCGCCAAACAACGCGACCCATAAAATACTTCTCTGTCTCTTCATGATTCTACTCCCTTCCTTCCTTCTAGAAGGTTCTGCTCCGTTTCTTGATGTTCAACAGCGCTCCCAGGCGACGGAGTACCTGTAGAGGCATAACTGTAGGCAACCGTTGTGTGGAAACTCGGCCGGGGTGGCCTTGAGGCAGGAAGGTACGAGCGAGCGGGTCTCGCCCTACCTCGACAGCAACGTCACTCCGCCGCTCCCAAGCGGAGCAAAGCTCCTCAATCAGAAATGATTTTACCACACCCCTGGCGTATCGCCAAATGAATTCCGGACAGACCCCCCATCTTAACAGAATTTTAAGCTTTTATAGCGCAGCCGGTTAGGTATTTTACCTGCCTCGTTGGGGCGATGGTTTAACGGTGCGGTCGGCCTTGTCGTCGGCGGTGCGGTAGGCCTCCAGCGCCTTGGAGGCGTGGATGAGGTCGTTGACCTTGAACACGGCCGTCGTCCGCCCGCCCTTGGCGCCGCCGGTGCAATAGGCGTAGCCGATGTTCACGTGCTCGTCGGCCAATTTTTGGGCCACGGACGCGAACACCCCGGGACGGTTCTCTATCTCCAGCACCAGCACCTCGCTTTCGGTCCAGCGGTCCTGGGTCTTGCCCAGGACTTCGCGGGCGGTGGCGGGATGGTCGCAGATGATCCGCAGCACGCCGTGGTCGCCGGAATCACTGAGCGTCAGAGCGATGACGTTGATCCTCGCCTTGGCCAGGGCGCCGGTCACCGCGGCCAGGACCCCGGGCTGATTGATCAGGAAAACCGAGAATTCCGTTGCTGTGCGCATAGATGGTCCTTTCTAGCCCCCTCTGGAACCACATATGTATTCTAGGATGCAACCGGCCCGGCGGTTCAGTGGTTTTTTCGCTTAGGCGGGCCTTGACCTGCGCCGCCGCCGGCCGGGGTGGTGATGTGCGGGCCGCGGGCGTAGATGGGCAGCAGGCGATGGTACTCGGTGAAGTGTCCCGCCCGCGCCATCCGCGCCCCGACGGCCCAGACCCCCGCCGCCGTGGGCAAGTGCAGCTCGGATGGGGCGACGCTTACGCCGGCGGCGCTCATCGCGTGATAGGCCAGGCCCTCGCCGGTCAGCAGCAGCGGCCAGGGGGCGGCGGCCAGGAACTCCGCCGGCGTCCACAGCCGCGACTCGCTGCCGTTGGCCGACAGATTCGCCGGCTCGATGGTCTGGCCGCGGCGGGTAAAGAGTGTGGCGTGGATTCGGCCACCGCCGGCGTCCAGGATGACGGCCAGGTGTTGCCAGTCCAGTCCGCGAGCATTCTCGGCCACGGCGGCCGGCGTCGGCACGGCCACGCACTTTAGGCCCGCAATCGCCTGCGCAAGCGTCCGCGCGACGGTGATCCCCACGCGCAGGCCCGTAAAGCCCCCCGGGCCGACGGAGACGTACACCTCGTCGATGTCCTGGGGCTTCAAGCCCGCTTGCTTGACCATCTCGGCCAGGTGGGTCAGCAGGGCCGTGGTGTGCCGGGCGGCGGCGTCGAAGCGGATCTCCTGCTCGACGTGCTCTCCGGCGGCCAGCAGCAGCCCGCCGGCCCGGCAGGACGTCTCGATCGCGATGGAAACGGTGCGCTGGTTCTTCATGATGCTTTTTTCGCCGCGTCGCGCTGCGCCGCGGTGCGGCAGCGATTGTAGGCCGCCCGCCCTTGGGTGGCTAGACTTGTTGTGGCGAATGGGCCGCTTAATGGGTAGAATAAGCCCTTTTAGCATCTCATCGGAAGGACACCATGGTGCAACCGGCCCAGGACAATCTATTGAGCCACGCCTCGGCGGACCTGCGGGCGGCCGTCTCGGCCAACGTGCCGCTGGATTCGGTGCAGGAGGCGGCTCGGCACGATCTGGACGAGCACGGCCGGTACGTCGAAGGCTACCTGGTGCTGACCGAGACGCAACTGGGGCACTTCCTCCGCCGCGACGGCCGCTGGGAAGGCCGCTGGCTGGAGGTGGACAAGCTCAGCCACGCTTCAATCGTCGAGGGGCTGGGCATGAACCTGCTGCGCCTGCTGAGCGACGGCAAGGTGGCGGCGGAGTTCCGCTTCACGCTCCGCCAAGCTAAAGAAGTCGCCAAGTTGCAGCGGCGGCTGGAGCGGCGCCTGGAAGGCAAGGAAGAAATCGCCGCCGAGGAAGAAAGGCCCCGCGGGGAGGAAAAGAAGATTCGCTGCGACAAGTGCGGGCGCGTGATTCCGCCGTGGGCGGAAGTCTGTCCCGCGTGCCTGAGCCGTCGCAAGGTGCTCAGCCGGCTGATGGACTTCGTCAAGCCCTACAAATGGCGGGCGCGAACCGGCATGTTGCTGGCGCTGCTGGCGACGCTTTCTCA
>JBEKZI010000047.1:0-15847 GCA_049510055.1 Phycisphaerae bacterium
CATTCGCATCGGCGCCGACGTGCCCAAGCAGTTCGCCAATGACCTGGCCTCCGAGAACGGCGCGGTGGCCAAGTACAACGCCACCATCAAGCTGGCTGTGGAAGTCGGCGACAACGCCACCAAGGAAATCCTCGACGCGATCCTCAACGACGAGGACGCCCACGTCAACGAGATCGAGGAACACCTCGATCAGGTCAAGCAGATGGGCCTGGAGATCTACCTCAGCGCCCAGACGGAATAAAGGCTCTCCGGCAGGTTTTTTACCCGCATTTTATGGCTTGGCCGGTCGCCGGGATGGTCGTTCCCTTGGTTTTGTCAAAGACTAATACCGTATAAAAAGGCGAATCTGAAAATTTTTGTAACCTATTGTTTTTTATAATGTTGCTGGTTTCTCGGCGAGGAATATGACCAGGAAAGATTATTTTTCCTGGACAGGATACGGGGGGAGCTTATAATAGGAGACGCTTAGCTTAGGAACGGCGGGTGCTCAAACCATACCAACCCCGCTTTTTGACATCTGTTTTGAAATTTGCCATTAGGCTCCTGGCTCGGTTTGTTGCTCCCTTCCTTCCAAACCAGCCAGAAAATAGGCAGGCCCGGTCTGCTCCACCGGGTCTGCCACTTTTTTTAATCTCTTCCCATTCAGCCGAGAGGCGTTTGACCGGCCTGGGTTTCTTTTTTTAAAAGCTATTCGCGGGGCTTGGAGGCCGCTTTGGGCAGCTCGATCTTCACCTTGATGATCCGCCGCTCGTCGGCGGCCAGGACGATGAAGGTCGCCCCGTGGATGTGCAGGGTTTCGCCGGCGGAGGGGATGTAGCCCAGCGAGGCGAAGATCATCCCCGCGACCGTGTCGTAGTCCTGATGAGGCGGGATGCGCAGGCCCAGGGCGTGGTTCAAGTCGCTGATGCGCAGCCGTCCGTCCGCCTCCGCCGTCCGGCGGTCGATTCGCTTCAGCAGCGACGGGGCGGACAGATTGAACTCGTCGGCAATCTCCCCCACGATCTCCTCCATGACGTCTTCCATGGTCACCAGCCCCGCCGTGCCGCCGTACTCGTCCAGCACGATGGCGACGTGTTCCTTGTTGGCCTTCAGTTCGGTCAGCAGCTCGTCCAGGTGCTTGGTGGGGGGGACCAAGAGCGGCTTCCGCATGAGGGTGCGGACGCTCGCCTGCCTGGACGACTCCGTCAGGTCCAGCAGGTCCTTGGCGTAGAGGATGCCCACGATGTTGTCCAGTCCGCCCTCGTAGATGGGCACGCGGCTGTGGCCGGCCTGGGCGATCTGTTTTATGGCTTCCTGGCATGTGGCGTCCACGGACAGGGCGAACATTGCCGTGCGGGGCGTCATCACCTCGCGGGCTTCCATCTCGTCCAGGGTGACGACCGAGGCGATCATGGCCGCCTCCCGCTCGCCGACGGCCCCTTCGGCCCGGCCTTCGGAAGCGGCTTGGAGAATCTCCTGCTTGACCGTGTCGGTCTCCGGGTTCGCCTGGCCGGCCACTCCCGCCAGGCGGCGCACCGGCACGTCCATCGCGGCCATGACGGCCACGAAGGGGGCGAACAGGTAGCGGAAGACCAGCATCACCTCCAACGTCGCGGCCAGGACCTTCTCGCCGGCGTGACGCGCCCAAGCGGTGGGAATGCCCACGCCCGCCACCGCGATAACGCCGCCGGTGACCAACAGCGCCGCCATCGCGTGCAGGAAATCGCGCCGGGGATCGAACAGGTCGAGAATAGCCACTAGCAGCACCAGGTTGCTCAGCGTGCGGCCGAACGAGGCGGTCAGTTGGAGGCTGCGGAGGTGGCGGTCCAGCAGGGCCAGCCGCCGCGGACCGCGGGGGCCCGCGAACGCCTTTTCCAGCTTCACGTAGCTAAAGCCGCGCAACGCAAAACCCGTCAGGGCGAAGAACCCCGACAGCACCGTCGCGACCGCGGCTAGGAATGCCAGTATTTTCATCGCACTTGTCTGCTCATTCGGCACGCTGGATTGCCCACCCAGGGGCTATCCGCGGGCCTGGCGGCGGCTGCCTTACACGCGCACGCGGGTCAGGACGGCCAGGGCCCATCGCACCTTCGAGACCGGGAACACCTGCGGGACGAGCTGCTCGTCAATCGGGATCAGGTGCACCCGGTCGCCCACGCGCCGGTAAAGCTTGCAGATCACGCCGATCTGCCCCGTCAGTTGCACGACGGCCGGCCGACCGTCCACGGCCGGGGCGGAGGGGCTCAAGATTACTAGGTCGCCGTGACGGATGTCCGGGGCCATCGAGTCTCCGTCGATCCGCAGGGCAAAGGCGTCGCCATATCGCCTCTTGAGGGCCTCGGCGGCGATGAATTCCACCACAGGTGACTTCGCGCCGCCCGGCAGCGTGATGACTTGGACCGCCGTCTGGTCCGCCGATCCCTGCTCGGCCGCGGCCGCCGGCTGAACGGAGCGGTGGGGGGCGCGGCAATAGCGTTCCACCAGCTCGTCCAGCGTCGTCAGGCCCGCCGCCTCCTCCGCGCGCGACCAGAAATGCGCCACGCCGGCGGCCGTCCGGCCCAGGATGGGGATCCAGGTCTCTTTGGCGGGCTGGCCCTCGGCCGGCGGGGGCTGCTCCTTGGTCTTGGGTGCCGCTTTCGGTGCGGCCGTGGGAACTTCCGGAAAAATAGCCTGCGGCACCTGGCCGGCGGGGAACTTCTGCACGCCGCTGAGGATCTCCAGAAAGACCGCCAGCGGCCCGGCCGCCTTGGGACTGTCAGCCAGCAGCCTGGCCACACGCTGCACCAGGGGGTGGCCGGCGGCGACGTCTATCCCCGCTTTGGTCTTGCCGGTCAGCAGCCAGTACAGGTCCACCCCCGTGCACTCGGCGATTTTCACCAGGACCTCCGCCGGCGGCACGCGGGTGGATTCGTAGTAATCGTACGTGCTGGGAGAGATACCTAACTTCTTTGCGAAAGAGGCTTTACCCCTCGGCCCGGCCGTCTCAAGGCGGAGTTGGGCTATTCGGCGGCAGATTTCCGTGTCTTGGCGAGGCGGCATAAAATATTCGCAAATATGAATATTTTTATTGACGTCATACACAAACGCGTATATAGCATTCTGCAATGCGATTGTCGGCGGCATTTTAGCCCGCAACCGCGTGGGAGCAAGGGAAAACAATTGAAAGCTCAAAATCCCAGGCACAAGGGCCAACAAGAGGAGCTTCATGAAATCCTTGCCGGCCTTGTGATCCTGATAGGCTGGCAACAGGAACTTTTGCGTCGAGCCCTGGGGCTATTGGGCGAGCGGCGTCTCCGCCCGATGCGATACCCGCGCCGCGCCAAGCCGACCTCGCAGTAGCGATGTCCGTGTGTCCCCGTAAGACCGGGGGCTTTGGGACGATTCTCACGGGCATCCTGGCCCCTAAGGACTGGCTGCTCCAGGCCGGCCTGGGGGCTGCGCACAGGAAGGCGGGGGGCGGCATTTTTTAGGCGCCGCCGGCGGGGTCGGCCTTGCGGCCGATCTTGTTTTCCGTCCCGTTCAGCAGGCGGCGGATGTTGGAGCGGTGCCGGACGATAATCAGCACCGCCACAGCCGCGGCGAAGATCAACAGCGGCCAAAGCTCCGCCAGTTTCCCGCGGTTGAAGACCGCAAGCAGCGGCACGAACACCATAGCCGCGACAATGCTGCCCAGCGAGACGTAGCGGCTGGCCAGCGTGACGACAAGCCACAACCCTAAGGCCACCGCACCGGCCGCCGTGAAGTACGGATAGATGCCTAGCACCACGCCCAGCGCCGTGGCCGCGCCCTTGCCGCCGCGGAATCGCAGGTAGAAGCTGAACACGTGGCCCAGCACGGCCGCCAACCCCACCGCCAGCCAGGCCGCCTGGGCCTGCGGCGTCGGCACCGCTCCGCCGGCCGGTCGGACCATCGCGCCTGCGACGGCCACGGGCAGGAACCCCTTGGCCACGTCCAGGGCGAAGCACAGGTACCCCCAGCGGCGGCCCAGCACGCGGCCGACGTTGGTGGCCCCGATGTTGCCGCTGCCGCTGCGGCGCAGGTCCACGCCGTGCGCCCGCGCCAGGATCACGCCGAACGGCGTGGAGCCGACGACGTACGCCGCCAGCGGCAGGACGACGAACAGGATGAGGTCGTGCGTGCTCATGGCCGGTTCGTGATTTTCGCGTATGCCTGCAACAGTTCATCTACGTGGCGGGTCATGCTCAGTCCGTCGGCCGCCTGTCGGCAGGCGGCCAGGAACGCCGCCCGCCGCGCCGGCTCGGCCAGATCTTCCATGGCCGCGGCGATCTCCGCCTGGCTGCGGGGCGACGGCACGACCAGCCCCGCGCCTCCCGCCAGCACCTCTGCGGCGCCATTGAAGGCCGTCGTGATGGAGGGCACGCCGCATCGCGTCGCCTCCAGCACGACGCGGCTGCACGGATCGTACCAGCTCAGCAGCAGACACACGTCGGCGGCGGCGTACCACTGGAAGACGTTTTCCGTGGGCGGGACGAAGACGACCTCCGGCCCGACGTCGCGCAGGCTGGCGTGGCGGTGATAGCCTTCCACCAGCTCTCGGCCGACGATGACGAGCCGGCCGCCGGTCTTGCGCCTCTCGTCGTGATACCAGCGGGCGAACGCCTCGATGGCCTCGGCCACGCCCTTCAGCGCGAAGTTCGTCGCCACGGTCAGGAACACCGCGTCGCCCTCGGCCACGCGGAGGTGGGCCCGCAGATCCTGCCGCCATTGCCGGGCCTGGGCCGCGGCGGGATCGGGCACGTCGGCGGCGTTGTAGATGACCTGCACACCGTCGGTCCGGCCGTAGTAGCGGGCGAATTCCTGGGCCACCATCCGGCTGACGGCCAGGCACAGGACGTTGGGATCGCTAGCGACCTGTCGCTCCAGGCGGCCCAGCAGGCCGCGGCAGGGGCGGAACGGTCGGGCCAGGTGCACCAGCGGCCGCACAAACATCGGCCGCCGCCGCAACGACGCGGCCCACTGAGCGGGAATCGTGCCGCCTCGCGGCTGATACACGTTGGCCCCCGGCAGCGGCAGCATGGCGTGGACGACATCGTAGCGGCTGGCGGAGATATCGTTCTGGACGGCCGCGACGAACCGCCGCAGCCGCGACGCCCGGCCCAAGCCGCTCGCCCCCAGCGGGCGGACCTTGACGCCTTCGCCGCTCCAGCCGCCCGTCTGGCACAGGACCGTCACGTCGTGGCGGCGGCGAGCCAGCTCGGCGGCGATCTGCGCGGTGGAGGTCTCGCGGCCGCCGCGGCGAACGTCCATCCTCTCGATGACCAGGGCGATCCTCATGCGGTGCGGTTTCCGGGCGACGCGTGCTTGCGAGCGTGGCGGCGGGTGATCGCGGCCGCCTTGCGGTCGACGCAGCGATTATAGCGGGCCGCGTCGGACCGGCCACGGGCGGCCAGATACTGGCGCATGAAGTCCGCCCAGTGCCGCCGGACCCACTCCGCCGGCATGGAGAACTTCAGTTGCGCCAGGTCCTTGACCTGCCAGCGGAATCGCCGCCAGCGCGGGGCGAACATCCGCGCCAGGTCGATCAGGTACAACTCGACGCTGCCGGCGGGCTCTTGCTCCTGCTCTTGCTCTTGCAAAAAAATATGGCCGGCGTACAGGTCGCGATGGACGTAGCCGGCGGCGTGCAGCGTGGCCGCAAGCTTGGCCAGCTTGGCCGCCAGCGTCGCCCCGGCTTGCGGCCCGCCGCGAGACAGGTAGGCGGCGGCGCATCGTTCTAGGGCGTCGCCGGGGACGGCGGCGGCGATCAGGTAACCGGGGCGCACTCCCAGCCAGCCGCAGTGCTCTTCCCATCGGACGACCTGCATGGTCGGCACGCCGGCGGCCGCGGCGCGTTGAATGTTGTCGTACTCCACTCGGGCCGGGCCGGCCGCAAAACCGTAGGTCCACCCTCGCCGCAGCCGCGAGAAGAAACTCTCCGGCGCGTAGCGCTTCAGGTACAGCACGTGGCGGCGGCCGGTGCGGTCCGTCAACTCAATCCGCGTGCGCCGCCGGTTGCCCAGCGAGGGCTTGACTAGGTCCTGTCCGCCGCCATAAGCAAACGCGCCTTCCAAGCTGTTCAGCCCGGCCGCGGCCAGGGCTTCGTCCAGCGGGTCATTGCGTTCGCTCATGGCCGGCCCGCCTTTCCAGCGGCCTGGAGGTCCAGCAGCTCTTCCGCCGCGGCCAGGACCATCTGGACGGTAATGGCTTCCATGCACCGGTGGTATCGCGGGCCGGGCGGCTGGAAGCACAGACGCTTCTGGCACGGCGAGCAGGGCACGTCCACGCGGATGGCCCGCTCCAGCTCGTAGTCGATGGCCGACCATCGCGGGTCGGTGCTGCCGAACAGCGTGACCACGGCCGCTCCGACCGCCGCGGCGACGTGGCGGGCGCCGGTGTCGTTGGTGACCACCAGGTCGCAGCGGGCGGCCAGGGCCTTGGCCAGGCCGATGGAATTGTCGTGGTTGGCGAGGTTCAGGACCGACTTGCGACGCATGGCCGCGGCGACCTGCCGAGCCACCGCTCGCTCAGCCGGGGCGGCGTTGAGGATGAGGCCCGCCCCGCGCCGCTCGATGAGCGCGTCGGCCAGGGCGGCGAATCGCGCGGGCTTCCACAATTTGCTGACGCCGAAGGAGGCGCCCGGATTGAGCATCACCAGCGGCCGGCGATTGGTCAGGTGCGCCTGGTCCAGCAGCGCCGCGGCGGCCTGGGCGTCGTGCGGCAGCACGGCCAGGGCGAGGCGGCGGGAGGCGCATCGCGCGCCCAGGTGCTCCGCCAGCGCGATGTAATAATCCACAGCCGAAATAGGCGCCAGCCGGCCGCGATCATCCCGCGGCGGGGCGAGGCGAACGTTCAGCAGCCAGCCGCGCCCGTCGCGTGAATAGCCGGCCCGCTGCGCCACCTTGCCCAGCCGGACGACCAGGGCCGAGCGGAAGCTGTTGGGCAGCAGCACGGCCAGGTCGTAGCCGCCGGCGCGAATCTGCCCGGCCAGGCGCCACAGGCCGCCCAGGCTTCCGCCGGCGGAGCGGTCCACGAGTTGCTCATCGGCCAGACCTGAGCCTTCCAGCGTTTCCAGCGGGCCGGGCCGGCCGAGGTGTGTGATGCGGGCGCCGGTTTGAGAAAAATGCTCCCGCAGGCCGCGCAGTGCGGGCGTGGCCATCACCGCGTCGCCGATCCAATTCGGCAGCCAGATGAGGATTCGCTGGGGTTGGAGCATGAGGGGCATTTTACCGGCCCGGCGTGGTGATGAGTAGACCATCGGTCGCGCAAGACACGAGGCGTCGCCTGGCAGGGGGGTTCCAGCAAACTATTTGGCCATCGGGCGGACGCGGAGCGGGGCGGGTTCGGTCTGGGCCTGGTACGTGCCGTTGTCGCCGTTTTCGGGCGCCTGCTCGGAGTTCTGGGTGATGAAGTCTTCCAGCATCTGGCGGGCTTGGGAGTCGGTGTACTGGACCGGCGGATGCTTCATCGTGTAGGCGCAGACGGCGTTGAGCGGCCCGGTCAGGCGGCGACTGCGGGCGAGCTTGCAGCAACGGATCGCGTCGATGGTCTCGCCGGCCGAGTTGGGCGAGTCTTCCACGCTCAGACGCAGTTCCAGGTTCAGCGGCACGCCGCCGAAGCCGCGCCCCTCGATCCGCAGGAAGCAGATCTTGTTGTCCTTCTGCCAGGCCACGTAGTCGGCCGGGCCGATGTGCACCTGATCGTCGGGCAGCGGGACGTCCAGTTGCGATTGGACGGCCTGGGTCTTGGAGACGCGCTTGGATTTCAGCCGCGTGCGGTTGAGCATGTTGAGGAAGTCGGTGTTGCCGCCGGTATTGAGTTGGTAGGTGGCGTCGATGGTCGCGCCGCGGTCCTGCATCAGTCGCGCCAGCACCCGGTGCACGATGGTCGCGCCCATCTGGGCCTTGACGTCGTCGCCGACGCAGGGAATGCCCGCCTGGCGGAACCGCTTGGCCCAGACCGGATTGGAGGCGATGAAGACCGGCATGCAGTTGATGAGGCTGGTGCCCGTGGCCAGGCAACACTCGGCGTAGAATTCCGTCGCCTGCTGGGAGCCGACGGGCAGGTAGTTCATCAGGATTTCAGCGCGGCTGTCCCGCAGCAGCGTTTCGATGTCGCCCCGGCCGGCCGAGGGGCGGTCGGCCACGACGAACCGCTGATGCTCAGGATAGTCGGCCATGTGCTCGCTGACGCCGTCCAGCACGTTGCCCATGGTTACCTGGACGTCGTCGTACCGGAAGTCGCGGCAGAAGACCTTGGTGTTGTTGGGGGGGGCGAACATCGCCTCGTGGAGCGGGCGGCCCACCTTGCGGCGGTCGATGTCGATGGCCGCGACGATCTTGATGTCGCCGGGCTTGTAGCCGCCCAGCACGGGGTGCATCAGGCCGACGGTGGCGTCCTGGCCGCCGTTGGCCATCGTGCGGGCATAGTAGTGGGTCCCCTGGATGAGGGACGAGGCACAGTTACCGACACCGACGACTGCTACTCGGATTTCACTCATACCTGTTTTCCATTTTCAGATGAGTCTAAGCCGAGCACCTCCCGGATCAAGCCTGCCTACCGGTAGGCAGGCCGGCGCATTCTTAATGCACGGTAAAGAATTCTAGTAGTCCAAAACTCCGCCGTCAATAAGCGTTTGAATATCCGCCGCGCCGGCTCCTCATGGGGCCAGGGCATACCGCAGCACGAATAGGGCGGCGAAGATGTAGACGATCCAGGGGCACTGCCGCGCCCGGCCGGTGACGATTTTCCCGAACGCATAGCTGACGAACCCGATGGCGATGCCGTGGGAGATCGAGAAGGCAAAGGGGATCGTCACGAGGGTCAGAAACCCCGGCAGGGCCTCGGTCAGGTCGTCCCAGTCGATGTCCCGCAAGGCCCGCATCATCAGCCCGCCGACGAAGATCAGGGCCGGGGCGATCATCGGGTACTTGGCGACCGTCTGTCCGCCGCCGACATTCACGGGCACTCCCGCGGCCACCATCTCCGCCAGCGGCTGGAACAGCATCGCCGCCACCAGGCACACGCCGGTGACGATGGCCGCCAGGCCCGTCCTGGCGCCGGCGGCCACGCCGGTGATCGACTCGATGTAGCAGGTCACCGTGCTGGTGCCCAGAACGCCGCCGACGACCGTGCCCACCGCGTCGGAGGCCAGCGCCTGCTCGGCCTTGGGGAGCTTGCCGTCGTGGATGAGTCCCGCCCGGCCGGCCACGCCGATCAGCGTGCCTACCGTGTCGAAGATGGCCATGAACAGCAGAATGAAGCCCATGATCAGCACGTCGACCCAATGCCCGCCGCTCAGCCGCGACCCCAGGTCGCCGAAACCGCCGATGAACTGCCCGGCCGTCTTGCCCAGGCCCGTCGGCACAGCGGCCAGCCCGTGCCACTGGATCGTGGGAATGTGCCAGAGGCGTCCTGCCGCCCACGTCAGGCCGGTGGTAATCAGAATGCCCAGCAGGATCGCCCCGCGCAGGTGCAGGGCGGCCAGGAGAAAGGTGATGGCCAGGCCCGCCAGCGTCAGCAGGGCCACGGGATTGCCCCGCAGCTCCGCCAGGGACAGGAAGGTGGCCGGGTCGTGGCGGAGGACGTTGCCCCACTGGAGGCCGATCATCGCGATGAACAGCCCGATGCCCGCCGCGATGCCGCTTTTGAGCGAGTCGGGGATGGCGTTGAGCAGATAGCTTCGGAAGCCCACCGTCGCCAGCAGCAGAAATACCACGCCCGCGACGATGATCAGCGCCAATCCTTCCTGCCAGCCCACGCGGAAGGCGGCCGTGGTTGCCCCGACGCCGCAGACGGTAAAGACGAAAAACGTGTTCTCGCCCATGCCGGGAGCTAGGGCGACGGGGTAGTTGGCCCACAAGCCCATCACGACGCACGCGATGGCGGAGGACAGGCACGTGGCCATGAACACGCCGCCGCTGTCCATGCCGGTCATGCTCAGCATGGCCGGCTGGACGAACAGGATGTAGCTCATGGCCATGAAGGTCGTGACGCCGCCCAGGACCTCCCGGCCGATGGTGCTGCCGCGAGCGCGAATATCAAACATGGGTCATCTCCTTATGACCGGCAGGCTCGTTGCTCACGAACGGCGACAGCGTACGACGGACAGGTGGCGGGGTCAAAGCCCCGCCACCCGTACTTTACCTGTGATATGGACGCCCGCCTCTACGGTTGGGGCGGGCGGGACCTTTTGTCCTTGTCCTTGGCGGCGTTAGTGGTCCACGTGATTGCCCGGTTCACGGCCGCCAGATACGCCCGGGCCGAACTCTCGACGATGTCCGTGCTGACGCCGCGGGTGCGGAATCGCTGGCCCTGGTGCTCCACCTCGATGGTCACCTCGCCCTGGGCATCGGTGCCGCTGGTCAGTGCCCGCAGGGCGTAGTCCGTCAGGCGCGGCTCCAGGCCGGTGATTCGCCCGATGGCCTTGTACACCGCGTCCACGGGGCCGTCGCCGATGGCCGCGTCGGTGTACGAGCAGCCTTCCTTGATCAGCGTGACCGTGGCCGTCGGGATGGCGTTGGACCCGGCCGTCGTCTGCACGCCGCCCAGGGTCCAGACTTCCTGCACCTGCTCGATCTGCTCGTCAATCAGCGCGGCGATGTCCTCGTCGAAGACCTCTTTTTTCTTGTCGGCCAGGACTTTGAACTTTGTGAAGGCCTTGTCGATCTGCTCGTCGGTGAGCTTGTAGCCCAGGGCCTCGGTCCGCTGCTTGAAGGCGTGGCGGCCGGAGTGCTTGCCCAGCACCAGCTTGCTGGCGGAGATGCCGATGTCCTCCGGCTTCATGATTTCGTAGGTCTCGCGGGCCGCCATCACGCCGTGCTGGTGAATGCCCGACTCGTGGGCGAAGGCGTTGTCGCCCACCACGGCCTTGTGGCGCGGGATGGTCTGGCCCGTCACCGAGGCCACCAGGCGGCTGGTGGGGTAGATCCGCTTGGTGTTGATGCCGGTGGTGAAGTTGAGGAAATCGCTGCGGGTCTTGATGGCCATGACGATTTCCTCCAAGGCCGCGTTGCCCGCCCGCTCGCCGATGCCGTTGATGGTGCATTCCACCTGCCCGGCCCCGGCGCGGACGGCCGCCAGCGAGTTGGCCACGGCCATACCCAGGTCGTTGTGGCAATGCACGGAAATGACGGCCTTGCCGATGTTCGGCACGTGGGCGCGGAGATAGCGAATCAGGTCGCCGAACTCCGCCGGCATGGCGTAGCCGACGGTGTCGGGGATGTTCACCGTGCCGGCGCCGGCGTCGATGACGGCGGCCACCACCTCGGCCAGATATTCCGGCTCGGTCCGCGAGGCGTCCTCGGGGCTGAACTCCACGTCATCCACCAGGCTGCGGGCCAACTTGACGCTCTCGACGGACATTTTCAGGATTTCTTCCTTGGCCCGTTTGAATTTGTGGACGCGGTGGATTTCGCTGGTGGCGCAGAACACGTGCACGCGCGGCCGCTTGGCCGGTTTGACGGCCTTGGCGGCCTGAACGATGTCCTTCTCCAGCGAGCGGGCCAGGCCGCAGATGGCCGGCCCTTGGATTTCGCCGGCGATGGTCTTGACGGCTTCAAAGTCGCCGGGGCTGGCGATGGGGAAGCCCGCCTCGATGATGTCCACGCCCAGGACGGCCAGGGCGCGGGCGACCTCCAATTTTTCCGCGATGTTCATGCTGCAACCGGGGCTTTGCTCCCCGTCGCGGAGGGTCGTGTCGAAGATGAGAATTTTTCGTTTGTCGGGCATGGGTTTGACTCCCGGGCCTGTAAGCGGCCCTTATCTTGGTACCTGGCGATGAGAAAATCCACACGAAACACGCCGTGCGCAGACCCCTGCGCCGCGAGCGGCCAGGATTCGGCCGGAACGCTCGTCGCGCCCGGCCGGGCCCTCCGTATTGAAAACCGTTGTTTTATTTTGACTCATCATCGTGCCTAAAAACACAAGGCCCCGCGATCTTTCTCAGGAAGGATCGCGGGGCCTGGATTTATCCAGTGACGCGATCCGTCAGCGCAGCAGGAGCCCCAGCAGTAGTGCCAAAGTCAAGCTGTCAGTCTGACGGATCATCATCAACCTCACCCACTACCTTATTTCAAGGGCGGCGGAAAGTCAAGCGGGCTTCGCGGGAGAAAGCCGCTTTTTCCTGACGCGCATTCCGGTCCGGCCTTCAGCGGCCCAGGCGATGTTGGGCATCCGTCAGCGCCACCAGGTGGCCCTGCTCCTCGGAGGTGACTTGATCGACGATAAGAGCGTCCTTTTCCGGCAGCAGGTGGCGCATCTCGTTCATCAGTATTAGCGTGTCACGCTCGAAGCGGATAGCCAGCGTCAGCGCGGCCGCGTCGTCGGGGCATTTTGCGGCGGCCTTGCGGGCGGCCTGGGGGTCAGGGAAGGCCCGGCTGTCGGTCAGCGCCCGAAGGTAGGCCATGCACTCTCCGGGATACTGCTCGGGCCCGTGGCACCCGCCCAACTCGGCCAACATGGCTTCGAAACGCTTTTGGTGGTACCGCTCCTGCTCAGCCAGGTCGGCGAAGGTTTTTTGGAGCCCCTTGTCCCTCGCCTTGGCCGCCATCGCGGTATAGAAGGTCACACCGCTGATCTCGTCCTCCACGGCGATCTTCACCAGATCGGTAATCTCAAATTGCTCGGGCATGGCTGTCCCTTTCCGTTGCCTTTTATCGGCGTTTTGGAACTATTTTCGCCCCTCTTTGACGCCTAGGTTAATCATAGCGTCTCCGGCATGCCGACGTCCGGCGGCTCCCTTGGCAGGGTGGCTAGGTCGGAGTATACTGCGGTCATAGCAGGGGCGCGTAGCTCAGCTGGCTAGAGCGCTTCCCTTACAAGGAAGAGGTCATAGGTTCGAGCCCTGTCGCGCCCAGTAGGGGCTGTGGGTGGCTGAAACTTTGTCCTCGTTTTTCCCTCGTTGCGCGTGGCCGAAAACCGCGTCATGTCGGGGCTTTTAGAGCTTGGGGCGATAATAAAGTCCCCCTCCAGGACAACCGATGCAACTTATGTGTTGGGAGCCGGTTGGAGGAGCGCTCCTGTCGCCTCCGTGGCCGCAAAGCCTCCGCCCGCCGCGCTAAGGATACGACCCACCACGGGAGTGACGCACGATGATTGCGGAAGGAACAACGATGCCTCGGTCTTCCTCGAAAGCCCCCATCTCTAGGAAGCTCCGCCGTTCGGTCCCCGGGTGGAATGTGATCGGGCCGCTGTTGCTGGCGGGCGTGGTCACGGCCGCCATGGTGGCCGCGATGATCTGGCACAACGACAATTTCAGGCAGGGAATCGTCGATCGCTTCCAGCAGTATCAACTGGCTTCGGTGCAGAGCGAGGCTTCCCTGATCGAGTCCGCATTCGCGGAGGTCTCCAGAAGCTTGGCCGCGATGGGGTCCGGTCCGAGTCCCACCAGCAAGCCCGCCCTGAAGGCGGCCGTGGAAGGGTTTTACAACGGCCACAAGGACATTCTGGACGGCGTGGTCCTGCTGGATTCAGCCGGCAGGGCAGTCCTGCGCTACGGAAGGCAGGACGCTTTTTCAGGCGGTGCCGGTGCGTCTTCCGGCGGCGGCCCGGGCGGAACCGTGGTGAGGCTCGAACTGCCTGGATGGAAGGTCGGCGGCGCGACGTACGATCTGCGAGCCGCCGTCAGCGTGCGCAAGCTCTGCGCCAAGGGCCTGGCCGCCAACATTACCCTTCGACAGAGTTTCGTGGGGTTGATCGACTCCAACGGCAACTTCGCCTGGAAAATGGATCTGGGCAATGCCTCCCTGCTTCCCACGGCCCGTGGAAGGGGGAGCCAGGACCAGGACTTCCTGGTGGCCGACGAGACGGTCGAAGCGATGCGGTCCATCTTCTCGCGTGAGACGGGCGTGACGGAATTGTCCACCCCCGCCGGGAAGGGATCGGAGGTCCTGGTGGCCTTTTCGAGCGTCCGGCTGGACGGGAACCGTTACACCATGGTTCTGGGCACCAGTGAGTCCGAAATCTCCGTGCCCCTGACCGCCTACGAGCGGCTGACGTTCACGCTGATCGTCGCGCTGGCCGTGCTGTTCTTCGTAGTGGGCTACCTGACCTACCGCAGCGCGCAGAGCAACGTTCAACTGGAGAAGGAGCGTCGTCTGACGGCGGAATCGGCCAACCGGACCAAGAGCCAATTCCTGGCCCGCATGAGCCACGAGATCCGCACTCCCATGAACGGCATCCTCGGCATGACGGATCTGGCCCTGGGCACCGACCTGACGCCCACGCAGCGGCGATACCTCACGTTGGCCAAGCAGTCCGCCGACAACCTCCTGACGGTCATCAACGACATTCTGGACATCTCGAAGATCGAAGCCGGCAAACTGACCCTGTTCATGGAGCCCTTCAGCCTCCGCGATTGTCTGAACAGCAGCCTGGCCATCCTGGGCGTTCAGGCCCGGAACAGAGGGCTGGAACTGACGTGGGAGACGGCCCCCAATATTCCGGACTGCCTGGAGGGCGATCCGGGGCGGCTGCGTCAGGTCCTGACGAACCTGGTCGGCAACGCGATCAAGTACACCTCGCGAGGGAGCGTGCGGGTGTTCGTCGAGCCCCAGCCGGCGGTGAGGAACAAGGTCGTCCTGCATTTCACCGTGACCGACACGGGCATAGGCATTCCCGCCTCCAAGCTCCACTCGATCTTCAAGCCCTTCGAGCAGATCGACGACAACCCCTACCGCAAGGCCGGCGGCACGGGATTGGGCCTGCCGATCTCCTCTCAGTTGGTGGGGCTGATGGGCGGGCGCATCTGGGTGGACAGCCAGGTGGGCAAGGGCAGCACGTTCCACTTCACCGCGTTGTTCGAGGAGGGCCAGCCCATCGTGGCCGAGGTCGCCAGCGCCGATCCGAGCCTGCTGCTGGGCCTGCCCGTGCTGGTGGTGGACGACAAGCCGATTTCCGCCCAGGACCTCTCCAAGACGCTGACCGGATGGGGCATGAGGCCGACCCTCATCACCATCGCCGCCGAGACGATCGAGGCCATGCGTCAGGCGGGCCGCGTGAACGATCCCTACGTGGTGGTGCTGATCCAGGCGGCCTTGGAGGGCGTGGACGCGTTTGCCGTGGCGCGGGACATCAAGAAACAAGCCGACGCCCCGGCCGTGATCATGATCGCCGCCGCGGGCATGCGAGGGGACCTGGCCCGCTGCCGCGAATTGGGGCTGGACGGCTATTTGACTTGTCCGGTCGCTCCGCCGTTGCTGCGGGACGCCATCCTGGCGGCCGTAGCGGCCGAGATGGACAAGGACGGTTCCCCCGTCACGGCCCACCGTCTGCGTCAAAGGCGGCGGAGCTTGAACGTGCTGCTCGTGGAGGACAACCCCGTCAACCAAGAACATGCCTCCGCGATGCTTCAAAAATGGGGCTACAAGGTGACGGCGGCCGGCGACGGCGCCAAGGCCTTAGAAATTTTTGGGGAGAACCGGTTCGACGTAGTCCTCATGGACGTCCAAATGCCGGGCATGGACGGTTTTGAAACCGCGGCGAAGATTCGGCAGAAAGAGGCCGCCTGGGGCGGGCACATTCCGATCGTGGCCATGACGGCCTATGCCACCGACGCCGATCAGCGCAGGTGCCTGGAGGCCAGCATGGACGGCTACGTGTCCAAACCCATCGACCGGCGAACGCTGCTGGAAGCGATCGACAAGGCCTGCCCCCAGGGCCAGCCGCGTTCGCCGGGCGCCGCCAGGGACGCCGGCGGATTCGCCGGGGGGACCGACCAGCCGGTCTTCGACCGGGCCGTGGCCCTGGACCGCTGCGACGGAGACGGGGCGCTGCTGGAACGCGTCGCTGCGGTGTTCCTGGCCAATGCCCCCGCCATGCTGGCCGACGTCCGCAGCGGCATCGAGCAGGGCGACTGCCTGGCGGTCCGCCA
>JBEKZI010000048.1:0-15752 GCA_049510055.1 Phycisphaerae bacterium
CCTGGCCGAGGGGTATCGCGAGGAGCAGCTCATGGCCGCCGGCCTGGTCGCCCGCAGAGAGGAGCGGCTCGGCTGTTATGATCGGTTCCGCAACCGCCTGATCTTTCCCATCATCAATCCCGCCGGCGAGGTGGTCGCCTTCGGCGGCCGGGCGCTGGCGGCCGAGGATCGGGCCAAATACCTCAACAGCCCCGACACGGCGCTGTTCGACAAGTCCGCCAACCTCTACGCCCTGAACTGGTCGCGCGAGGCCATCGTCTCCAGCGGCACAGCCGTGGTCGTCGAAGGGTACCTCGACGCACTGATGCCGCTGCAATGCGGCGTGGGGAACGTGGTCGCGACGATGGGCACGGCCCTGACCGACCGCCACGTCCGGCTGCTGTCGCGGTACGCCAACGAGGTGGTGGTGGTCTTCGACGCCGACCAGGCCGGGGCGGCCGCGGCGGAGCGGGCGATGGAAATCTTCCTGGCCCAGCAGGTGCACGTCCGCATCGCCACGATTCTTGAGGGCAAGGATCCCTGCGATTTCTGCCTGGCCCGCGGCGGGGAGGCCTTCGCCGCGTTGATCAAGGACGCCCCCGACGCCCTCCAATACCTCTGGCAGCGGCGCAGCGAGCAGGTGCAAGCCGCCGGGGGCAACCTGGCCGACCGCCGCAGGGCCGTGGAGGACTTTTTGCGCCTGGTGGCCCAATCGGCCGCGTACGGCGCGATCGACGAGGTCCGCCGCGGTCAATTGGCCCAGCACATCGCCCACATGCTCAACATCCCAGCCGCCGACCTCCAGCAGCAGATGCGCCGCCTGACACGCACCATGCCGCGTGGTTCGACAAGCTCACCATCCCGGGCGGCCGCGATGGAGCCGGCCGCCACGGGGACCGACGCCCAGCGCCAGGTCCTGGAGGTGCTGCTGAACCAGCCGGACCTGTTCGCTCAGGCGGCGGAGAAGATCTCGCCGGAGGACTTTTTCGACCCGGTTCTGCGGCGGATCGCCCAGGCCGTCTGGTCGGCCGCCGGGGCCGGGAGCCTGCGGATCGACGAGCTGCTCGCGCGGCAGGAACTGTCCCCCCTGGCGGGGCTGCTGGTGGAGCTGGCCGGGGGCGGCGAGCGGCGGGGCAACTACGAGCAAACGCTGGCGGGAGCGGTGGCGGATTTGGTCTACCGCCGCGGCCGCCGCGAGCTGCAACAGATGAGATCATCTGAACTTAGCGACGATTCGCTGCGGGCCATCAACGAGCACCTCCGCCAGGCCGACGTGCGGAGGCACCCCAAGATTCGCTAGGCCCGCCAAGGAGCCAAACAAACATATTCAGGCGGTTGACTTGGCCTCGCGTGCGCCTATAATAACTCGCTTTCGTTTTTAGGCCGCCGCAATAACCGCCTCTTGGAGCGTCCGCATGTCTGATGCCCTGGATGCCAGCGTAAAAAAGCTCATCGCTAAGGGAAAGCAGCGAGGGTACCTCACCTACGAGGAGATGAACGACGACCTGCCGGAAGAGGCCGTCTCTCCGGACAGGCTGGACTCACTGCTGATGGCGCTGGACGAGCTGGGCATTGAACTGCTGGATGAGTCCGAGGCCGCCCAGCGCGAGCCGTTCGTCGAGGCCGAGGATGCCCCCGAGCAGCCCGAGGCCAAGACCGCCACCGAGGAGTTGGCCGAGGAACTGGAAGCCAGCCGACGGATCGACGACCCCGTCCGCATGTACCTCACGCAGATGGGCGAGATTCCCCTGCTGACGCGCGACCAGGAGATTGCGCTGGCCCGCAAGATCGAAATGACGCGGATGCACTTCCGCCGCCGCGTGCTGGAGAGCGATTACTGCATCCAGCAGGCGGTGGAGATCATCTCGCAGGTGTACGCCGGCGACCTGCCCTTCGACCGCACGATGAAGATTTCCACGGCGGAGAACCTCTCCAAGGAGACCCTCAGCGACCGGATGCGGGCGAATCTGGAGACGCTCCGCAAGGTCATCGAGGCCGACAAGGCCGACTGGACCCGCAGCCGCGACGGCCGACGGGATGAACCCTCCAGTCGCCGCGCCCTGCGCAGCCTGTGGCGCCGGCGCCGCCGGGCGGCCAAGCTGCTGGAAGAGCTCAGCCTGCGGACCAGCAAGGTCCAGCCGCTGATGAAAAAGCTCCAGCACATCTCCGACAAGATGGAGGAGCTGCGGCGCGATATCGACTCCGCCGGTGACAACGAAACGCCCAAAGAGGACGTGGACGTCATGCGCGAGGAGCTGGCCGGGCTGATCGACCTGGTGCTGGAAGAGCCGGACCTGCTCCACAAGCGCGTCAAGGCCATCCAGAAGGTCTTCAACGACTACGAGCACGCCCGCCGGGAGCTCAGCGGGGCGAACCTGCGCCTGGTCGTCTCCATCGCCAAAAAATATCGCAACCGGGGCCTATCGTTCCTGGACATCATCCAGGAGGGCAACACCGGCCTGATGCGCGCGGTGGACAAGTACGAATACCGCCGGGGCTACAAGTTCTCCACCTACGCCACCTGGTGGATTCGCCAAGCCATCACCCGCGCCATCGCCGACCACGCCCGCACCATCCGCATCCCGGTCCACATGATCGAGACGATGAGCCGCCTGCGCAACGTCTCCAAGAAGCTCGTCCAGGAGCTGGGGCGCGAGCCGACCATCGAGGAAATTTCCGAGCTGGCGAGCATGAGCCTCAGCGAGACGCGGCGCGTGCTGAAGATCGCCCGCCACCCCATCAGCCTGGACAAGCCCGTGGGCGAGTCGGAGGACAGCTACTTCGGCGACTTCATCGAGGATGAGACGGCCGAGAGCCCTATCGAGACCGCCGGCACCGAGATGCTCAAGGACCGCATCGAGGAAGTGCTCAAGACCCTCACCTACCGCGAGCGCGAGATCATCAAGCTCCGCTACGGCATCGGCGACGGCTACACGTACACGCTGGAAGAGGTGGGGCGCATCTTCAAGGTCACCCGCGAGCGCGTCCGCCAGGTCGAGGCCAAGGCCATCCGCAAGCTCCAGCACCCCGTCCGCGCCCGCAAGCTGGAAGGGTTCCTCGAGGCCCACCAGCCCACCGAAGAACCAGACATGTCCTGAAGCCCATCGGCGACGGCGCCAATTTGTAAGCCCCCCGCGTCAGCGGGGGGATAAAAACTTCCGGCTCCCTAGCCTCTTCCTTCGCGCCGCTTCCGTCCTTTCGCCCCGCACGCCCCAGCCGTACAATGCCGCTAATACAGAGGCGACCATGAGCGAGTTCATTGTGGGGTTCATCCTGGGCGCGGCGATTGGGGCGATCATCGCCCTGGTGGCGGCGTATCTGCACGGCCGATCGGCCAAGGTGCAGATGCGCGAGGCTTTCGCGGCCCTTGCGGCCGAGGCCCTGAGCACCAATAGCCGCCAACTGAGCGAGTCAGCCGTGGCCCTTTTGGACGGCAAGAAGGCGCTGATCGAGAAAACCCTCCAGGACATGGGCCAGCGGCTGGAGCAGGTCCGCACTTTTCTCCAGCAGACCGAGACCGCCCGCAAGGAGGATTTCGGCCGGCTGGGCAGCTCGGTCTCGTCCCTCTCGACCACCACCGGCGAGCTGCACCGGATGCTGGCCAGCACGCAGCGTCGCGGGGCCTGGGGCGAGCGGATGGCCGCCGACGTCCTGCGCCTGGCGGGCATGCAGGAGGGCGTCAACTACCTGCGGCAGTCGTCCGACGACGCCGAAAGCGGCCGGGCGGACTTCACCTTCCTGCTGCCCAACAATCTCAAGGTGAACATGGACGTCAAGTTCCCCCTGGAGCGATACAAGGCCTACCTGGACGCCGACGACGACGCCGGCCGCGCCGAGCAGCTCAGTCAGCTTGTCGCCGCCGTGCGGGGGCACGTCCAAGCCGTGTCCAAGCGCGGCTACATCGACCCGGCCGCCCCCACGGTCAACTACGTCATCGTGTTTATCCCCAGCGAGCAGATTTTCTCGCTGGTCTTGGAGGCCGCCCGCGACCTGATCGACGACGCCCTGGCCAAGCGCGTGGTCCTGGCCAGCCCGCTGACGCTGTACGCGATGCTGGCCGTCATTCGCCAGGCGGCCGAGAACGCCAACGTGCTGAAGACCGCCGACGAGGTCACGACCCTGTTGGGCCAATTCTATCAGCAGTGGCAGAAATACAATGAAGAGCTGGACAAGCTCGGCCAGAAGATCGATCAAGCGGCGGAGCAATTCAGGACCGTCCGCGGGACGCGAAGCAACATGCTCCAAAAGCCGCTGGACAAGCTCGAAGACCTCCGCACCTCCCGCGGCTTGGAACCCCCGCCGCCGCCGGCGAAGGACGATTAGGGTGCGCGGTTTCGCAGCACAGGCGTTCGTCCGATAGGCTAATTATCAGAGAATCCTACCCCGATTCCTTTAGGCGGTCCGCGACCTGGTATCCGAGTTTGGTTACACCAAAGACCTCGCCCTTGACACCTCGCCCAACTAAAAGGCCGGCATTGCAGAGCTCCCTGACGGCGGCCTCCCAGGTGGCCTGCGTCCTTGCATCTCGCCCGGCTACCATGTTCTTCTCATGCGTTCGAACAACAAGCCCCATAACTGTGTGAAGCATCAGTACCTGACCGTTCCGATCTTGCACCGCCTCTAACAGCAATCGCTTACCTTCCTCGGAGAGACCGGGCAACTCGGAGCCACCACGAGTCACTTGCACGGATTCTTCAGACAGCGCACTATCGCCCCCATGGCCTGATTGCGTCTTGAAGTACTCGTTCTCTAAAACGGTCTTCGCTAAGTGGGCAGTGAGTTTCTTCTCAAAATCCTTTTCGTCCTTATAATCTGCGAGCAACCCCTTTCCCCGGCACTGTGCCTTGAATTTCACTACGCGCTTAAACTGTTCTAAATCACACTCTTGTGGAAGAGGTGCAGACGAGAAATACAGCATAGCCGGCTTGCCCACAGCCAAATGCTTCTCGATCTCCTCAACTGTCCCACTATCAGCTTCTCCAGTGGGCGTGCCCAGCCTTGTCCAGAATATCCCAATCAGGAGATCGCTATTTGATAGGACCTGCTCGTTGAGAGCGGCTTGAGGCCTAATCCCCATGACCGGAGCAGAATGTGTTTCCCATGTCGCCGGCATCAGAACGATCTTCTTGCTATGAGAATTCAGATAATTCCACTCCATAACAACTTTGCAGGCAATATCTCGCTCGTCCCGTATATCGCTTGGGAAAGCAATCATCACCTGATAGACCATTGCCGGGTACGACATAATCTCACTCCTTTCTGCCCCTCACATCGTATCCCATGGAGCCCAATCGCGGATCGGGGATGCCCAGGCGCTTTTTGATGTCCAGGAGCTGGCGGATTTTTGCTTCCGGAATCCGGCGGACGTCGCCCAGGGGTTTGCTCAGCAGCAGGATTTGGCAATACATGTCCAGCGTCTCGAGGTGAAAGAAGGCCTGCTCCAGCGTCTTGTCGCATGCGACCGCCCCGTGGTTGGCCAGGATGATCGTATTGGCCCCCCGATTCAGGTGCGGCAGGATGGTCTCGGCGAACGCCTTGCAGCCGGGGGTTTCGTAGTCGGCGATGGGCACCGGACCCAAAAAAATCTCCACCTCCGGCAGCACGCCGGTCGGCAGCGCCGCGCCGGTGATCGCAAAGGCCGTCGCGTGCGGCGGGTGGGCGTGGCAGACGGCGTTGACGTGCGGCAAAGCGTGGTAAATCTCCAGGTGCAGCAGGATCTCGCTGGTGCGGGGCAGGCGGCCCTTGATCTGCCGGCCGGAGTCGTCCACCACGGCGATGTCGGCCAGGCGAAGGCGGCCCTTGGATTGCATCGTCGGCGTGCAGAGATACCGGCCCTTGCCCAGGCGGCAACTGATGTTCCCGTCGTTGGCGGCGACGAAGCCTTTTTCGTGCATCCACCGTCCGACGTCACAAATCTGCTTCTTGAGTTCCAATGCGCCGGCCATGTGAGGTATCTCCTCCCCGCCGTCAGGTGGTCACCTTGTCCAGGCCGCCGAAGCGGCGATGTCGGCCGGCGTAGGCGATCAGGGCCTTGCGGAACTCCGCCTCGTCGAAATCCGGCCAGGGGACGTCGGTCACGTAGAACTCGGCGTACGAAAGCTGCCACAGCAGGAAGTTGCTGATCCGCAGCTCGCCGCTGGTGCGGATAATCAGGTCGGGGTCGGGGATGCCGGCGGTGTCCAGCGAGGCGTCGATGACCGCGGCGTCGATATCTTGGGGCGCCAGTTCTCCGGCGGCCACGCGGCGGGCGATGCGCCGCGTCGCGTCGATGATCTCCGTGCGGCCGCCGTAGTTAATCGCCAGGCCCAAGAACATACCTGTGTTGCGAGCGGAGGTCGAGGTGGACTCATCCAACTCCGTCAGCACCGACGCCGGCAGGCCCTCGCGGCGGCCCAGGTGTCGCAGGCGGATGTTATGGGCCATCACCACCGGCCGCTCGCTGGCCAGGTACGTGGAGTACAGGTGCATCAGCGCGGCGATCTCGTCCGGCGGGCGGCGCCAGTTCTCGATGGAAAAACTGTACAGTGTCAGGGCCTCCAGGCCCAGCCGGGCGGCCTCGGTCACGATGCGGCGGACGAGCTTGGCGCCGGCCTCGTGCCCGGCCGCTCGGGACAGGCCGCGGGCGGCGGCCCAGCGCCCGTTGCCGTCCATGATGATGGCCACCGAACGCGGGATGCGCTCTTCCGGCACGCCCAGGGCCTTCCTCGCGGCCGCGACAGCTTGGGGTGATATGTCCGCCATCAGCGCAGGCCCTCGATTGTCGCGTTGGGAATGATGTTGGCGGTGCGTTCCGGCCCGACGCTGATGAAGCCCACCGGCCGGCCGATCAGCCGCTCGATCCGCCGCACGTAGGCCCTCGCGGCCGAGGGCAGCTCGGCGAGCTTGCGGCAACCGGTGAGGTCTTCCTTCCAGCCGGGCAGCGTTTCATACACGGCCTCAGCCTTGGCCAGCACCGTCGGATCGAACTCCTCCAGCAACCGGCCGCCGACGCGGTAGCCGATGCAGATTTTCAGTTCATCCAGGCCGCTGAGCACGTCCAGCAGCGACAGGACCAAGGCCTCCGCGCCCGACAGGGCCGCGGTGTAGCCGACGGCGAAGGCGTCGAACCAGCCGCAGCGTCGCGCCCGGCCCGTGGTCGTGCCGTATTCCTTGCCGCGGCGGCGGATGTACTCGCCGGTATCGTTGTCCTGCTCGGTGGGGAACGGGCCGGCCCCCACGCGCGACGTGTAGGCCTTGATCACGCCCACCACCTGGCCGACGTCGCCGGGCGGCACGCCCGCACCGGCCGGCACGCCGCAGGCGCTGACGGAGGAACTGGTCACGAACGGGTACGTCCCGTGGTCCACGTCCAGCATCGCGCCCTGGCCGCCTTCGAACAAGATCCGCTGGCCGGAGGCGATCGCCCGCCGCAGCATCGCGCCGGTGTTGCCGATCATCGGCGCCAGCCGCTGGCCGTAGGCGACGTATTCCTCGGCCACGGCAACGGCGTCCATCGGCGGCTCATTGTACAGAGCCGCGAAAATCGTGTTCTTGATGGCCACGATGCGAGCGATCTTTTCGCGCAGGGCGGCTTCATCGGCCAGCTCGCCCACGCGGATGGCCGTGGAACGCATGGCCTTGTCTGCGTAGCAGGGGCCGATGCCGCGGGCGGTGGTGCCGATCTTGGCGCCGGCTGCGGCGGCCTCGGCCAGGGCGTCCTGGCGGCGGTGATAGGGCATCACGACGTGGGCGGCGGCGCTGATCCGCAGGTTCTCCGGCCCGACGGCCACGCCGCGCTGGATGAGGCCGTCGATCTCGCCAATCGCCACGGCCGGGTCGAACACCACGCCGTTGCCGATGACGTTCATCACGCCGGGATTGAACACCCCGCAGGGGATCAGGTGCATGGCGTACTTTTCGGCCCCGATGGTCACGCTGTGGCCGGCGTTGGCGCCGCCGCAGAACCGCACCACGTAGCGGCACGCGCCGGCCAGGGCGTCCACCACCTTGCCCTTGCCCTCGTCGCCCCACTGAAGGCCCACGACCGTTACGTTCCGCATGGCCATTGGTGTACCGCCTCCTGGTCCTGGCGAGAAAGCGCCCTCAAACCCGCCGGTCGGCGGGCAGGTCAACCCGCTCAGCTTAGCCGATGCCCGGCGGCTGTCAAGCCGACTGACCGGACGGTAGTGGTCAAGTTTGACTTTCCGGGGTAGTGGCAAGGAGAGATGTTTGTGGCCAAAATGCCAGCATGGCAAAGAGGCCCAAGAAACGACTGGGCCGGGCAACCGATAGCGACCCGAATCTAGTGGCTTTCCGCACGCTGCGGGAAGCCATCAGCAAGGCCGGTGATGCCCGGAATCCCAGGAGACACTCTCCGAAGACCAGATAGTGCAGGAAACATATTATAACAAGGGGCTTGTTTTTTTGTCGGAATCTTGTTGACTCATGCGGAAGGGTCATGCTACCTTATGCCTATTGAACTGGTAGGAGACTAAAAATGCCCTTAAAACAAGGCGAAAACGCAAACACGGGGGGCGGAGCGTCGAGTTCCCGCAAAGACTCCACGAGAAACCTCCCAATGATTGATTTGGAGGAAGCTATAAGGATCGCTCAGAGGATCCGAGACATGGGGCTCGAAACGAGCCCAATACACGAAGTCGCCCGACGGGTGGGTTACAAGAATGCCACATCCACCCCGTTCTATCGCAGGATGACTGCGGCTCGGTTATTCGGTTTGCTGGAGGCCAAGGCTTTGTTGAGCCAGCGGGCATTGGATTACATCAAACCGCATGACGAGCAAATGAAAGCAAGAGTCTTGGCGGAGGCCATCCTTGGTATCCCGGCCTATGCAGAACTCCACAAAAGGTACGTGGGTAAGAAACTGAATGTCGAACTCCTGGCCAACGGGATAGCCAAGGATTTTCACTTCAGCGATGACTGCGCGAGGACCTGCGCCAAAACATTCGAGGCATCCCTTCGATTTGCCGGAATGCTATCTACGGATGGGGTAGTGTGCGGACCAGTTGCCATATCGCCGCAAGAGGACCCAGGACCTCAACTCCAACCGACAGCGCCAACAATCGAACCCGACTGGGCACACCTAGACGAGAAGCAGGATGGCGTCGAAACCCAACAGCACACCCTGTTCTTGGATAAGGACAAGGCCAAAGGTCGGAGGTTTTCTTTCGTTGGCCCCTTGGCCATCTCGCGGGCCGAGTATGAGCGGATTTGCAGGTGGCTGGAAGTCCAGATGATCGTGGAAGCGGTTAAGGAGAACCAGGCATGAAATCATCAGACTAGCGCGCGACCGAGAAGACGGACCGACTCGGATAGCGCCAGGCATAAAAGGGACCGCCCCGCACGCTTACTTTGATCGGTTAGCCGTGCGGGGCGGAAGGTCCACGGAAGGCGTCCCGTGTGCTGGTGCACTTACAGGGCTCTACATCCTTAGGGCGCGCTGCTCACACAGCGATGGGGTTCGATTCCCGCGCCTTCCGATGCTTATAGTATTACATGGGCGGCGACGTTGACAACATTCATTTTATCGGCGGTTACGCGCAGGATGATAAGGGGCGTTTTTTGATCGAGGCTGGGCTTTGAGGTTCCGGCACTTCGCGGTATAGTGGTCGCCGCATCAGGGTGCCACTGCTGCGTTGTTTGCAGCAGTGTCTTACCATACACGATTATCTCGCACGGCTGCGCACGACGCAGCCGTGGCACCTAGTGCGGAAGATAGCCATGGATGGTTTTGCACATCTGCACGTTCACTCCCACTATTCGTTGTTGGACGGCGGCAATCGCATTGAGGACCTGGTCTCCACGGCCGCGGCGTTGGGCATGGACAGCCTGGCGCTGACCGATCACGGCAATCTGTTCGGGGCGGTGGATTTTTATCAGGCGGCCAAGGCCGGCGGCCTGCGGCCCATCCTGGGCATGGAGGCCTACATCTCGCCCACGACGCGCCAGGACCGCACGATGGGCAACATCCAGACGGCCGCGTATCACCTGCTCCTGCTGGCCATGAACGAAACGGGCTGGCGGAACCTGATGAAGCTGTCCTCGCGGGCGTACCTGGAAGGTTTCTACTACCGCCCGCGCGTGGACCGGCAATTGCTCGCCGAGCTGAACGAGGGGCTTATCTGCACGACGGCCTGTCTGGGCGGGGAGGTGCCTTCGGCGCTGTTGGCCGGTCAGAAGGCCAAGGCCCGGCGGATCGCGGGGGAGTACAAGGACATTTTTGGCGCCGGGCGATTCTTCATCGAGGTCCAGAGCCAGGGCTTGGCCGAGCAGGACCAGGTCAATCCGCTGCTGGCGGAGCTGGCCGGTGAACTGGGCGTGGGCCTGGTGGGCACCAACGACGTGCACTTCCTCCGCCGGGCGGACAAGCCCGCCCACGAAATCCTCACCTGCATCTCCACCGGCAAGACGCTCGCCGAGGGCGGGGCGCTGAGCTATTCGCCGGAACTGTATCTCAAAAGCCCCTCGGAGATGCGCCAGGCGCTGGCGGCCTGGCCCGGCGCGGCCGACAACACGCTGAAGATCGCCCAGATGTGCCAGCCGAAGCTCGCCGTCGGCCGAAAGCACCTGCCGGTCTTCCACACGCCGGATAACGTCCCGGCTAAGGACTACCTCGCCAAGATCGCCGTCGAGGCGCTGGCGAAAAAATTCTCCGGCCGGCCGCCGGCGGAATACGTTCAGCGGCTCCAGCGCGAGCTGGAGGTCATCGAGGGCAAGGGCTACAGCGGCTATCTGCTCATCGTGCACGACTTCGTGCAGTTCGCCCGACAAAACGACATTCCCATCGGCGCTCGCGGCAGTGGCTGCGCGACCCTGCTGGGCTACTGCCTGGACATCTCCAACGTGGACCCGGTGCGCTACGGCCTGCTGTTTGAGCGGTGGACCGACCCGCAGCGGGACGAGGACCCCGACTTCGACATCGACATCTGCCAGGAAGGCCGGGCCAAGGTCCTCCAGTATGTCCGGCAGAAATACGGCCACGTGGCCCAGATCATCACGTTCGGCACGCTGAAGGCCCGGGCGGCGGTCCGCGACGTGGGGCGCGTCATGGGCATTCCGCTGGCCGAGGTGGACGCCATCGCCAAGAAGGTGCCGGAGGGTCTGGGCGTGACGCTGGACAGCGCCCTGGCGGCCGAACCGGACCTGCGGTCTCGCTACGACAGCGACGCGCGGGTGCGCGAGCTGCTGGACTATGGAAGAAAGCTGGAAGGCCTGGCCCGCCACGCCGGCGTGCACGCCGCGGGCGTGGTCGTGGCCGATGAGCCGCTGGAGAACCTGGTGCCCCTGTACCGCCAGGCCGACAGCGACGAGGTCATCACCCAGTGGGACGGGCCCACCTGCGACACCATCGGTCTGATGAAGATGGACTTCCTGGGCCTGCGGACGCTGACGGTCCTTCAGCGGTGCCGCGATCTGGTCCGCGCGAAAACGGGCAAGGACTTCGAGCCCGACCGCCTGCCCCTGGACGACGCGGCCACGCTGGAGTTGTTCCGCCGCGGGCAGACCGAGGGCGTGTTCCAGTTTGAGTCCGACGGCATGAAGAACGTCCTGATCCAGATGCAGCCGACGCGGATCGAGGACCTCATCGCCGCCAACGCCATGTACCGCCCCGGCCCGATGGAGCTGATCCCGGTCTATTGCGCCCGCAAGAACGGCGGGGAGCGGCCGCCCTCCATCCACCCGCTGGTGGACGACATTCTGGCCGAGACCTACGGCATCATGGTCTACCAGGAGCAGGTGATGCTCGTGCTCAACCGCCTGGGGCAGTTGCCGCTGAACACCGCGCTGACGCTGATCAAGGCCATCAGCAAGAAGAAGGAATCGACCATCGCGGCCGAGCGGGCCAAATTCGTCCAGGGCGCGAGGGCCAACGGCATCCGCGACGAAGAGGCCAACCGGATCTTCGAGCTGATCCTGAAATTTGCCGGCTACGGCTTCAACAAGGCCCACTCCACCCGCTACGCGATCATCGCCTACCAGAGCGCGTTCTTTAAGGTGCACTACCCGCGGGAATTTTTCGCGGCCACGCTGACGTTCGAAAGCTCCGACACCGACAAAATCTCGCAGTACCTGGCCGAGGCGCAGCGGCTGGGTATCACGGTCGCCCCGCCGGACATCAACACCTGCGACAGCGACTTCACGGTGGACGGCGAGCGCGTTCGCTTCGGCCTGGCGGCCGTCAAGGGCGTCGGCGAGCGCGCGGTGGAGGCCGTCGTGGTCGGCCGAAAGGCGGCGGGGCGGTTCACCGACCTGTTCCACTTCTGCAAGCACGTGGACCTTCGGGCCGTGAACCGCGCGACGATCGAGGCGCTGATCAAGTGCGGGGCGTTCGACAGCCTGGGCGCCCATCGGGCCGCGATGACGGAGGCGCTGGACCAGGCCATCGACCTGGGCCAGTCCGCCGCGGCCGACCGGCGCAGCGGGCAGATGAACTTTTTCGATGCCGGAGACTCCGGCGACTCAGCCCAGGCGGCCCCGGCCCGGTTCCCCAAGGTCGAGCCGTGGTCGGAGGCGCAGTTGCTAGCCGCCGAGAAGGAGTCGCTGGGCTTCTACATCTCCAGCCACCCGCTGGTCCGCTACGGCCGGGAGCTGGAGGCCCTGGGCAGCCCGACCGGCGTGAGCCTGGCGCGGCTGGGGGAGTTCTCCGGCCAGGTGACCGTCGGCTGCATGATCGCCTCGGTCCGCGCGACGATCACCCGCAACGGCCGATCGGCCGGCAAGAAGATGGCCATGCTCACTATCGAGGACCTCACCGGCACCTGCGACGCGGTGGTGTTCTCCGAGACCTACGAAAAGTACGCCGACCTGCTGGTGGCAGACCGGATGGCCTTTGTCGTCGGGACGGTGGACCGCCGGCGCGAGCGGGCCGGGCTGATCGTGGAGGAGGTCGTGCCCATCGACCGGGCGGTGGAGCAGCTCACCGGCTCGCTGCGGATTCGCCTGCCGGCGGGGGCGTCCATTCCGCAACTGCTCCAGGGCCTGCACGACGTGCTGGTCTGCCACCGCGGCGACTGCCCGGTGTTCCTGGAGATCCGCCCGACTTCCCGCGGCGACGTGAGCACGCTGATGCGCCTGGACAGGTCCTGGGGCGTGCGGCCCAGCCGCGACCTGGTGAATAAATTGGAGGGTCTGGTGGGCCAGGAGAACCTGGTCCTGCGTCCGCGCCAGCCCGCCACGAACGGAAATAACGGTTCGGGGCCCGGGCGGTGGCAGAACCACGGCGGATCGCAGACCCGCGGCAATGGCGGCAACGGAAAATTGCTGACCCCCGCGGCCGGAGGGATAGATTAACCGCCGCTGGGGACCTTTTTATCCAAGGCGCGGTGAAGTTCCCGTCCCGCCACCCCTTAGCTCCGCCGTAAGACCACGTTTGGGCGCCACCGAGAGGTGGTTTTTGATTTTGGTTTTGACAGAACGGCCTCGCGGCGGTACATTCTCCTGGTCGTCCGGGAGCGCGGCTAGCCAAAAGGACGAATCACCCCGCCAAGGAAGGCCTGTCGTATCGGGTCGCGCCCAAAACAAGTCTGCAGGCGAACGCGGAAATCCTATCGCGCCTCCAGTGCGCGTTGAAAGGCAGCATTGATGCCTCCCGTCGATCCGGCCCTGTGGCAAAGGATTGTGCAGCAGGTCATCGCCGCGGGTGGGAACATCATTCGGCCGTGGTTCACCGAGCTGGAACCTCTCTCCCTGGAGCACGGGCTGCTGGAGATTCGCGTCGCCGGCCCCAAAGAGCAGCAATACTGCCGCCGCCACGCCACGCGCCTGTTCACCGAGGCCGCCCAAGCCGCCACGGGTCGGCTGGTGGGCGTCTGCTTCCTCACCCCGGCCGAGAAAGGCGCCGACGACGCCGAGGCCGCCGAAGGGGTCGCCACGCCGGCTTCGGAAACGGCTGAGGGAGTGACCCTGGGGGAGGATTACACCTTCGAGGCCTTCGTGATGGGCCCGTGCAACCGCCTGGCCCACGCCGCGTGCCTGGCCGTCAGCGAGACGCCCGGCAAGACCTACAACCCCTTGTACATCCACGGCAGCGTGGGGCTGGGCAAGACGCACCTGCTCCAGGCCACCTGCCGCAAGATCGCCGCCGCCAACCCCAAGGCCAGCATCTGCGTGCTGAGCTGCGAGATGTTCGTCAACCACTTCATCGAGGCGGTCGAACGCGGGCAGATCCACGAGTTCCGCTACCGCTACCGCCACGCCGACGTCCTGGCCATCGACGACATCCAGTTCCTCAGCGCCCACGAGCAGACCCAGGAGGAATTCTTCCACACGTTCAACACGCTCTACCAGTCGCAGCGGCAGATCATCCTGTCCGGCGACCGGGGCCCCGGGCAGATCCCCGACCTGGAGGAGCGGCTCGTCAGCCGGTTCAACTGGGGGCTGGTCGCCCAGATCGACCGGCCCAGCTACGAGACGCGCGTGGCCATCGTCCGCAAAAAGGCCCGCATGCGCAACAGTGACTTGCCGGAGGACGTCATCTGCTTCATCGCCGGCGTGATCGACTCCAACGCCCGCGAGCTGGAAGGGGCGCTGTCCAAGGTAGCCATGCTGGCGCAGGTCACCGGAAGAACCATCGACATTCCCCTGGCCGAGGAGGCCCTGGGCACCAAGCTCGGCACGGCCCGCAAGGACATCTCCATCGAGGACATCCTCAAGGCCGTCACCGTGCGGTTCAGCGTCCGCCTGGCGGACCTCCAGTCCAAGAAACGCACGCGATCCATCGCCCTGCCGCGGCAGGTGTGTATGTTCCTGGCCCGCGAACTTACCCGCCACAGCCTGGAGGAAATCGGCGGCTACTTCGGCGGGCGAGACCACACGACCGTCATGCACGCCAAGCGCACCATCGACCTACTGAGGAAGCAAGACCCCCACCTCCAGGCCACCCTGGACCTCATCTCTCAGGAACTTGCCCACAACGCCTGACAGGCAAGACCCCCGGCCGCCAACAGCCACCGGTGGATAACCGGTTCAAAACTTGTTCGGTGCCCTGTCAAGAACTGCGCCAGTCCTAGCCGGCAGGCGGTCGGTACACTACTACGGCTACTCCCCTCGCCGCCAAGCCATTCTTGAGCCGAGTTATCTAACCTATTACCCCACAAGTTACCCACCGCTAGGCTTTGGGATTTGTTTCGTCGTAATCCCCCTGTGGGGCTTTGCTTGAGGTTAGTTTTCTGTTGCCCTGCTAACACTATCAACCGGTCCTATCAATACTCCTACTAATGTTTAACCTCTATATATAGAGGCCGTCCCCGGGCAAGGCAGTGAGGTTGGGAAGGAAGACATCGACGCTCAGCGGAACCGGATCACAGCCGCTCCGTAGAACGGCCGGCCTTGGGCGATGTACTTCCGCTCAAAGTTACTGCCTGCCAGCTCGCCGTCCTTGTCGCTCATGCGTGGCATTGCCATGGTCGCCAGGCCTTCGGCACCGACCAGGACGCCTTGGATTTGGCGGTAGTAGTCCAGATGGTCCGTCACGACAATCAGTTGGCCGCCAATCTTCAGGCAGCAACGAACAGCGGCAACGAATGACGGTTGAATCAGCCGGCGGCGCTGGTGGCGGCGCTTAGGCCAGGGGTCGGGGAAGTAGATATGGACCCGCCATAACGATTGCTCCGCCAGGCGCCGGCGCACCAGATCGTCGGCATCGGCGCAGAGCAGCCGGACGTTCGTCAGCCCGGCCCGGCGGACACGGTCGGCCGCGTAGGCGCAGTAGGCCTTGGCCCACTCGACGCCCAGGAAGTTCACCTCCGGCCGCCCGGCCGCCCGGGCCACCAGGAACG
>JBEKZI010000049.1:0-15613 GCA_049510055.1 Phycisphaerae bacterium
GTCAGGATGCGAATCTCTTGGGCGCTGGCCCAGCCGTTGTCGCCCACCCATCGCACAAAGCAGGCCGTGCCGTTGCCGCACAGGTCGGACTCCGAACCGTCGGGCTCAAAGAACCGCGCCCCCAGGTCGGCTACTCCCTCCACTTCACAAGGGACGGCAAAGATGACCCCGTCGGCCCCGACGCCCATGCATCGGCGGCACAGCACCTTGGCAAACCGGGCCGCTCGAAGTGGATCGGCCAGGATTGGCTCGAATTGCCCCCCGCGGCTGTCCAGGCAGACGAAATCATTGCCGCTGCCGGACAACTTGGCGAATTCGATCAGTTGGGGCATCGGTCGGTTGCCTCCGGTCCTGCGGACCTCAGCGGCCTGTAGCCACTATAGCAATCCGCCGGCGGCGTTTCCACGAGGGCGTGACGGCGGCGGTCAGGACTCGGCGATGTCCTGTCCGCGCAGGAGGATGGCGGTGAGGCGCTGGGCCACCTTGGGATTGGCGAAGACCAGCGGCAGGAGCACCTGGAGCGACGTGCCGGGCCGAAGCAGCCGCTGCTCCAGTTGCCGCCGCCAGGAGGTCCTGAAATCGAGCAGCGTCGCGTGGACGTCCGGTTCCGCCAGCGCCTTGGCGGCTACCTCCGCCGCCACAAGGGCCGAGGTCACCGCCGTATAGGCCGCCTGACCGGTGACGGCTTCGGCGAATCCCCCCGCCGTGCCCGCCAGCAGGCAACGTTTGGCGACATGGGTCTCCAGCTCCATCGCCATCCCAGCCGGCGGCCGCCAGACCGCACCCCGCGCGCGATGCAAGGGCAGGTTGGCGGGGAGCACGCCGGTCTGTTGCAGCCGGCCCAGAAGGGCCGACAGTTCCGCCGCGCGCGTCCCGGCCGCAGGGGAGGTGGAGATCAGCCGAAGGTGAAGGTGTCCGCCGACGGCGAAGAACATGCCCATTTCGCTGCGTTCCGGTTCCTCGACGACGTGCAGCGCGCCGTCGTCGGCCCGGTCGCACGGAATGTCCAACCCGGCCACCATGAGGGGCGCCGCCCGGGGCGTCCGCGTCGCCAGGCCCAGGTCGCTCAGGACGTCATAGGGCTGGCCGTCCACGACGATCAGCAGCTTGGCGGCGACTTCGCTGCTGCCGGCCAGGACGATACGGTCCTCCTCCAGCTCGATGACGGGCGTGGTGGTGGAGGGGCGGACCCGCACGCCGGCCTTTTTGGCGGCGGCGGCCAGCGCGGCGGTCAGGGCCGAGGGAGGCAGGAAATAGCCCAGGACGGATCGCTTGGGATGTTTCACGCAATTGTCCAGCGCGACGTTGTGATAGTGGATGGTCTTGAACGGCTTAGCCTTGGCGGCCTTGGCCAGACCGGCGGGCAGGCGGGCCAGGTGAAAGAAGTCGGCGCTGACCCAATCGGACAGGGGGCAGTGGGCCGAGGACAGCGGGGCGGCTACCACGACCACGTCCTTTTTCGCCTTGGCGAGCATGTAGGCGGCGGCGAAGCCGCAAGGCGTGGCGCCAAGGATGGCGACATCGTGGCGGGTGGTCATGGCCGTAGCTTAATCCACCAAGGCGCGATTGGCAAGTTTGGCCGCCGCGGCGAGCCGCCGGAGTGCCTTTACCACAGGACCAGCATGGCGCCGGAGGCCTGAGTGCCCGTGACGAGGTAATAAATGTAGTTGGTCAGGATGTAGATCAGCCCGCCGAACAGGTCGCCCGCGATGACCCCCATCATGAAGTGCCTGCCCTGCTGATAAGCCTTCGGGCCGCCGAGCCGCATGATGGCCGTCTTGATGGCCCAGCCCAGCAGGAACGAGGCACCGAACTTGCCCATGGTCCAGGCCCCGTAGCCCAGCAGTACGACGGGATGCAGCGGCCACCAGGGGTATCGCAATCGCAGGCTGCCCAGCAGCAGCACGCCCACGGCGCCCGCCCCGGCCGCCCACAGAAACATGGTGCTGGGGTGCATGTGCAGCAGGCGGTCCAGCGACGACCATTCCACGCTTTGCTTCAACTGGCCGCTGAGGGTCGCGTCGGTCAACCCCTTTTCGGCTACCGAGAATGGGTTCTTGGACCAGGTGGCGCCGGTGGTGTCGCCGGCCTTGCCGAAGTTGTAGTCGGCCCAGAGGCCCACGGGGATGGCCACGGCCAGGGCGATCAGGAAGGCGGTCGCCTGGGTGAACGACGTCTTGGCGGGGGAGACTCCGGCGCCGTCGGCGATCTTCAGGCCGTTGACGACGTAGGGGATCATCGCCTCGAACGGATCGACCAGCAGGATGATCATCAGCATGCCGGCGATGAGGGTGGCCTTGGGGCCGAGCACCGGCAGGCTGAACAGGCCGCCCATGACCGGCAGGATGTTCCACGCCGGCTGGTAGAAGAACACGCCGCACTCGGCGTTGATCCGTGCCAGGACCAGGAACATGATCATCACTAGCGCCACCGTGATCAGGGCCAGGGGCGTTCCCATGCCCACCGCTGCCAGGATGGCCGTTATGCCCAGGCAGGACAGGAGGAACAGCCGGCCGGCCCAGGCGCTGGCCGTGTCGGTGTCGGCCTGCGCGCGGAGCAGGACGGCCTGTTTAAACGTTCGCCAGTAGTACCGCCTCCCCAGGTACAGCAGCACCAGCGTGTAGCCGAAGAACGCCCCAAAGCTCACCCACACTTTCAGCCCGCCGGTGGTGGAGGACGTGGCGACGTTGACGCCGATCTGGATCAGGATCATCTGCGCTGCCAACGTGATCAAGCTGGTCACGCCGAGGCTGAAGCCGATGTCCGAGGCCAGGAAAAACGTGAAAGCCACGGCCGTGGGGATGATCTGAGGTTCCACGACGTAGCGGGCCTCCTCCATGGCGGCGAACGTGGGAAACTTCGTCCGCAAGGGCTCCAGCTTGAAGCCCAGGGGAATTTGCACGCCCATGTCGGCCCACTTGGAGGTGCAGTTGAACACGCGAATGGACAGCAGCAGGATCAGCCCCACCCAGAACAGCTTGTTGCGAAAGATGGTGCCGGTGGCGCGCTGGGGCTCCTGGTCGATCAACGTATTGGTGAAATCGGCGATGGGGTATCGCAGCCGCTCGCGGTGGGCCCATTGGTGGTGGAGGAGCAGGCTCATGCTCAGCGTCGCCGCGGCCGCCAGGACCACCAGCGGCAGCCAGAACGACAGCGGGTCCGCCCAGCTCTCCCAGGGAACCTCCCGTGGGCTGATGGGATGTCCGGGCTTGCCCAGCCCCGTGATGAAGCCGCCGATCACGCGAGAATCGTCCGCCGGCGGCGTGACCAGCAGGCCGTGGGGGACGTAGTCCAGCACGCCGACCTTGCGCCAGCCCGGGATCAGCTTGTTGTGCTGAAGGGGATACAGCAGCGTCGAGGAGAAGGTCCGCATGAAACCGGCGTGGGGAATGTTGCAGGACACCAGCACCATGGCCAGCGCTACGGCGATCTCCGACGACCGCAGTCGCCAGGAGGCGCGCAGCTTGTAGAGCAGGGGGTTCACGGCGGCCATCAGCAGGAACAGCATGCCGAAGACCGAGATCGGCAACTGTCCGCGGGTCAGGGAGGGGACTTTGAAAAAAACGGTCAAATACCCCACCGTGGCCATGAACACCGCCCCCAGCAGGCCCAGGATGATGGCTCGGAATGTCACGGATTTTCCTTTGCCGCCAGGCCGACTGCGGGACCTGGGGGACCATTGAAAGATGTATCTAACAGCGCCGCGGGGACCTTGCAACCTGTTTGGGACTAAGGCGGAAGTTCTTGACCGGCGCGTCTTGACCGCATTGCCATCGTTGACCTAGAATGACCTAACTGAACGACGGGTAAGGGCGCCACGAAACAATCGGCCGAAGTCCTCGGCAAGGAGATCAGGAGCAGGCATGGTTTGGACGGATCTAGCCAACGCGATGTTCATGGCCGTGTACACGCTGGCGCTGCTGATGGTGTCCCTCTACGGTTTCCATCGGTACATTCTGGTGTTCTTGTACTATCGCCACCGCGACAAAGAGCCCAGGCCCCAGGGAACCTTCAAGGACCTGCCGCACGTGACGGTACAACTGCCGATGTACAACGAGCAGTTCGTCGCCCGGCGAATTATCGAGAAGACCTGCGAAATCGACTACCCGCGCGACCGGCTCCAGATCCAGGTGCTGGACGACAGCACCGACTGCACGGGCGCCATCGCCCGCCAGACCGTCGAAGAGGCCAAAGCCCAGGGTTTCGATATTGAATACATCCATCGCGACCACCGTCGGGGGTTCAAGGCCGGGGCGATGGAAAACGGCCTGAAGACCGCCCGTGGCGAGTTCATCGCCATCTTCGACGCCGACTTTGTCCCCGAAAAATATTTCCTGCGACGTTCGATCCAGTACTTCACCGATCCCAAGGTCGGCGCCGTCCAGACGCGGTGGGAGCACCTGAACCGCTACGACAGTCTGCTGACGCGATCGCAGGCGATTTTGCTGGACGGTCACTTTGCCATCGAGCACGTCGCCCGCAACCGCAGCAACCGGTTCATGAGCTTCAACGGAACGGCCGGGACGTGGCGGCGGTCGGCCATCGATTCCTCCGGCGGCTGGCAGCACGACACGCTGACGGAGGACCTGGACCTGTCCTACCGGGCGCAGCTGCGCGGCTGGAAGTTCGTCTTTCTCCGCGAGCTGGCTGCCCCGGCGGAGCTGCCGCCGGAGATGAACGCCTTCAAGGCCCAGCAATTCCGCTGGACCAAGGGCGGCGCCCAGACGGCCTTGAAGCTTCTGCCCAAGCTGCTGATGTCCCGCGAGAAGTTGAAGGTGAAGGTGGAGGGCTTCCTGCACCTGACCTGTTTCACCATGCACATGTACATGGCCCTGATGATCACGCTGATGCTGCCGGCGATGTATCTGCGGTGCCTGCCGGTGGAGAATCCGCTGTGGCGCGTGAGCATCGACGTGGGGGCGTTCGCCCTGGCGACGCTGTCGGCCGGGGTGTTCTATTGCGCCGGACAGCGCGAGCTGCTGGGCGGTTGGCGCGGCACGGTGAAATATCTGCCGATGATGATGGCCTTGGGCGTGGGGCTGTGTCTGTCCAACACCAAGGCGCTGCTGGAGGCCTTCCTGAACCGCAAGAGCGAGTTTGTGCGAACGCCTAAATACGGCATCTGCCAGAACAATAAGAAGGAAGCCGCCTCCGCCTTGCAGACCCGGCGGCCCAAGATGGACTGGCTGCCTTATCTTGAGATGATCTACGGCGTGTACATGCTCACCTGCGCCATTATGAGCGCGGTGGACCTTCGCTCGGTTATCCTGACGCCGTTTCTGGCGATTTTCACGTTTGGCTTCTTCTATGTTTCGGTGAGCAGCCTGCTGGCCCAGCGGGTCCGCCAGCCGGCCCGTCCGGAAGCCGTCACGGTGGCCGCGAGCGACTCGGGACCTGCCGAGCCGCTGGCGTGACCGACGTTGCGGGCGTAATTCAGCGGTAGAATGCCAGCTTCCCAAGCTGGACGTCGCCGGTTCGAATCCGGTCGCCCGCTATGACAGAAGGCCGGGCCATGTACCCGGCCTTCTGTCATAGTGGACCGAGTTCCAGAACCGGCAGCGGATTCGCCACAGGCTTTAGACGCATCGCCGGTTCGACGCCGCAGGCGCCGCGAAGCGAATCCGGTCGCCTGCTGTGGGCGATGTTTTCGGGAGGCACAACTAAGCTTTCCCGAGCTTTCCGCATTGACCTACCCTACTCCGGAGCGCATGATGATGCACGATTTCGGGTCGTGCGCCATGGCAGGGAAGGATATCCATGCGTCTTCTCTCGCTCTCCTGCACAGGCGGCAGATGCTGCCTGATAGCGGCAGCCCTGGCACTGTGTCCGCTGAACGCCGCGGCGCAGAGCGATTACTCCGACAAGGACTTCTCCGTCCGCCTGCCCCCGGCTTTCCTGCGATTCACGGAGGTCTCCACCATGGGCGGCGAGACGGTGGCCAACCGCTATTCCTCGGCTTCCAATCCCGCCAGCGCGGGCTGGACCGCGCTACCCACCCGACTGGGAATTGTCGTAGTCCCTTATTACTCGGCCATCGGGTTCCAGAAGGGCCAGTGGCTGCACCTGACCGGCGAATCGCTCACCTGGTTCAGCAAGGATTGGGGGGCCTTCCAACCGACCCTCAGCCAGATCCGCAGCAATAACTCCATCGGCAGCGACGGCCTTTCGTTCGACTACCAGGTGGACACGGCCCAGTTCCAATGGGGAAAGCGGTACGGCAACTGGGGCTGGGGGGCGATGTTCAACTTCGCCCGCACCCAGATCGGTCGGGACGGTACGACGATACAGAACATCCCGGGCATAGGGCCGATGCCGGTGGGGGTGGTTTCCGACTCCTCCGCCGAAAGCTACCGCTGGCGGGTGGGCGGCCTGTACGAACCCGCGGACAAATGGCTCCTGGGGATGATCTTCGAATATGGCTTCATCCCGTACCGCAGCCGGAGCGTGGCCACCCTCCCCGTGCCCTTTGTGCCTCCTACCGTTACCTACCAGGAGGGCATCCAGCAGCAGTTTGTGCTGCGGCCGGGGGTGTCGTATGAGTATGCCCCGCTCTCCAGCGTCTACTGCGACTATCAATACGGAAACTTCTTCAACTCGCGCGACAGCCTGGTAGACCAACGCTTTTCGGCGGGCATCGAGCATCGCTTGCTCGAGTTTCTGCTCGTGCGGCTGGGGCCGTCCATGGACGTGCGGGGCAACGTGGGCCTCAGCACCGGGGTAAGCCTGCTTCTGGGCCCCAACATTTCGGCCGAGTGCGGCTACCAGTACAACATGCTGCCGGAGTTGCGGCCGGAGTTCGGCCGATCGCAAACCTTCCAGGGGATCCTGTCCTTCCGGTTCTGAGCAAACCGAGGGGGATGGCATTGCCCAGGTTTCCGCGATGGTCTATACTCATGAGGGCGTTCGGGTGGCTCAAGAACACCCGCACACGCGAGATAATCATCCGGCGGAAGCATGACTACCCAACCGTTGAAATTAGATTATAGCCACTCACCCGTGCAGACCCCATTTCGTATCCAGCGCGAACCCAGGTCGTGCCAGAGACGTCCCTGGCTCGAGAGGCTGGCGGACCTGGCCGGCTTAGCGCTTACTCGATTCGCGGGCGTGCGGCCACGCCGTGCTGCTTCGGGCTCCTTCGATGTCACCTCTGCCAAGGCCCCCGGTTCAAGCGAAACGGCGCTGGCCCTTCTGGATCAGTTCTCCACGCTCGCGGGGCAGATGCATGTCCTTTCCGATGATCCTTGGCAGTTCCTGTGGGCGAAGGACCGGTGCGCCTTCCTGCCGTTTCACGAGCTGGCGTCTACGCTGATCGCCTGGCGTGATCCGGTCGGGCCTGCCGAGGAAGCCGCGAGCCTCGTCGAGCGATTTCGAGCCTTCGCGGCCAAGCGTGGCAAGCATGCGGTGCTGCTGGGCATGAGCCGGTCGATGCTCGAGGGACTCCGGGACCACAGGTTCCAGCCGGTCTGGCTCGGCACGGAGCCGTTCTACGATTTGGCGACCTGGCACACGCGCGGCAAGGCTGGCATGAAGGTCCGGCTCGCGTGTAATCACGTGCGGCGGCTTAGCGCGGCCGCCCGTGAGGCCCATCCGCTCCAGGATGCCCGCGACAGGGAGGCCATCGCGCGGGTCGAGGACGCCTGGAAGTCGGCCCGCCCGGAGCGCCGGAACGACTCGTTCCTACGGACAGCCCCCTTGGAGAACGCGCGGCATCGGCGCTATTTCGTCGTCGAGACAGGCAGCCGGATGGAGAGCTTCCTGGTCTGCTCGCCCGTGAGCCATCGCGGCCAATACCTGCAAGACTTCGTGCGGATGCCCGACGCGCCCCGGGGCGCCAACGAGTTGGCCATGCTCACCGCCCTTCGCGTCTTTCAGGGTGAGGGGCTGGACTTCGTGACCGGTGGGATCATCCCCTTTTACGATCCGAATAAGTCGCATTCCAACAAGGTGACCGGCGGGGCAGGCGCGCTGGGATGGGTGATCCGGCACTTCGATCGTTTGTTTCACTTCGCCGGTCTCCAGCAGTTTCGCGCCAAGTTCGTCCCCAGCCGCGTGGTTGACATCTACGCGATGCTCTGGCCGGGCACCCTCACCCCGGCCTTGGCTTGGGACATCCGGTCGTTGCTTTCCTAACCTGTTGTCGTTCCTGAAAACTCCACCCACGACGACAGGCTGACTCGATGCAAGATAACTTTCTTCCGGTGATCGGCCCCAAGGTGAGTCCGACTTAGTCACTGAGTTGGTCAGTCGTCACATGGTGGTGACTTGTTATCGAGTGCTCAGTGACTTGCTAACCACTTGAAACTGCCAATTTGTCCTCAAAAATGGCCTATAAGGCTTTTGTTTACATGGTCTTACACGGCGACCATTGTTTTCAAAAACTGGATGTCGCCGGTTCGACGCCGCAGGCGCCGCGAAGCGAAGCGGGCGTAGCCCTGAGCTTGTCGAAGGGCGAATCCGGCTTACTCTCAACTTTCTCCCACACGCGCTGCCGGCGGTGCTACTTCCCTTTGAGCAGGAGGCGTCGAATCGGATAGACTGCGGGTAGGAATTCTGCGAGCGTGTGGCTATGGGCAAGACGCGGACAATCCGAATGCTCTACGGCAAGGAGGGGATGTTGCTGGCCGTGCCGGCCGATGCGGCGGTTCTGGAGAGCGAATCCGTGCCCCCTCTGGCCGACCCGGCGGCAGCGGTGCAGTCGGCCCTGGCGGCGCCCATCGGCGGCCAGGGCCTGGCGGAGATTATCGCTTCCAAGCGGCCGCGGAATGCGGCCATCACAATCTCCGACATCACCCGCATCGTGCCCAACAGGCAATTGCTGCCGCCCCTGCTGGAGGTGCTGAATGCCGCCGGCCTGGCCGACCGGCAGATCGTCATCATCATCGGCACGGGCATGCACAGGCCCAGCACGCCGCAGGAGCGCCGGGGCCTGCTGGGCGAGGACATCCTCCGCCGCCTGGAGGTCATCGATCACCGGGCCGATGATCCCTCGACGTTGGTGCAGGTCTGCGACAATCCAGCCATCCACGTCTGCCGCCGCTTCGTCCAGGCCGATCTGCGGATCGTGACCGGATACATCGAGCCGCACTTCATGGCGGGATTTTCCGGCGGGCGCAAGGGCGTCTGTCCCGCCCTGGTGGACCTGGCGACCATCCAGCGGTTTCACGGCTACGCGACGCTGGCCGATCCCAAGGCCGACAACGGCATCCTGGACGGCAACCCCTGTCACGAAATTGCCCTCAAAGTAGCCAGGGCGGTCGAGGTGGACTTCCTGCTCAACGTAGCCGTCACGCGCGATCGGCGGATCGCGGGCGTCTATGGCGGCGACCCGGAGCAGGCACACCTGGCCGGCTGCCGCGACGTGGCCGAGTGGACCACGGCGATGATCGACGGGCCGTTCGACCTGGTCGTCACCAACGGCGGCGGTTTTCCGCTGGACCAGACTTTCTACCAGACGGTCAAAGGCATGTGCACGGCCCTGCCGGCCCTGGCCAAAGATTCCACGCTGCTGATAGCTTCTCACTGCGGCGAGCAGGTCGGCTCGCCGGCCTATACGGAGCTGATGCTGCGGTACGATAACGACTGGCGGACCTTCCTGGCCGACATCGCCGCAAGCAGCGAAACCAAGCTCGACCAGTGGGAGTTCCAGATGCAGTGCCGCGTGCTGGAGCGGATCGGGCAGGAGCGGATTTGGTTCGTCAGCGACGGCCTGGCCACCGAGACGCAGCGACACCTCGCCGTGACGCCTATCCTGGGCTCTGGTTCGGCCCAGCAGCGGACGCAGAAGGCCATCGACTCACTTTTAGCCGCTCGGCCCGGCGGGCGGGTGGCCATCATTCCCGAAGGCCCCTACACTATGCTGAGGCGGCGTTGAGGAAGCCGACACGTGGAGGAATGCGGGTTTCGGCTTGCCGGGATTCGCAGGGCGGTTAGAATCACCTTTCCGGCAACTGGGGGCGGACTAGACCGCGAGGAATTGTTCATGAACGACGCCAAAGAGCAAGCCGTCCAACTCCTGAAGGGCTTCAAGGGCGAGAATTACGCCTTCGGCACGGATGTTTTAAACGAGGTCGGCCGGTTGGCGCGGCAATTGGGCCGCTCGGCGCTGGTGGTCGCCAATTCCAGCGGTTGGCTCCAGCAGGCGCGGCAGGAAGTGTGCGCCTCGCTGGAAAAGGCCGGCGTGTCCATCGCTTTCGGGGCGTCCATGGTTGGTGCAAGGCCCAACTCCCCGCGGGAGGACGTCTATCGGATCGAGTCGTACATCCTGCACGCCAAGCCGGAATGCATTGTGGTGATCGGCGGCGGCAGCTCCATCGACGCGACCAAGGCCTCCAACGTGCTGGCCTGCCTGGGCGGGCAAGACCCGAATCTGGATTCCTACATGGGCGTGGGCAAGGTCACCGAGGCCTTGGCCAAGACCGGCGGCCGGCTTATTCCGCTTCTGGCCGTCCAGACGGCCTCGGCGTCCGGGGCGCATCTGACCAAATACTCCAACATCACCGACATGGCCACGGGGCAGAAGAAGCTCATCATCGACGAGACCGTCATCCCGGCCCGGGCGGTCTTCGATTACGGCCTGACGCGTTCGGCCCCGGCCGAGCTCACCGTCGACGGTGCGCTGGACGGCATGAGCCATTGCCTGGAGGTGTTCTACGGAATCGGGCCCAAGAATTTCGACCTGCTCCAGCAGATCGTCTCAGCCGCGCTGACGTTGCTGCTCCGCTCCACGCCGGTCGCGGTGAAGACTCCGGACAACCTCGACGCCCGCGTCGCCCTGGGCCTGGCGACCGACCTGGGTGGCTACGCCATCATGGTCGGCGGCACCAGCGGCGGGCACCTGACGAGCTTCTCCCTGGTGGACGTCGCCGCCCACGGCCGGGCCTGCGGGATTATGAATCCCTACTACACCGTCTTCTTCGCCCCGGCCATCCCCAAGCAGCTTCGCATCGTCGGCGACCTGTTCAAGCAGGCGGGGTTCATCCGCGGCGGGCTGGACCGCCTGACCGGGCGCGACCTGGGCATGGCCGTGGCGGAGGGAATGATCGCCTTCCAAAAGAGCCTCGGCGCCCCGACAACGTTGGCGGAGCTGCCCGGATTTTCCAACGCCCACATCGCTCGCGCCCTGTCGGCCGCCAAGGACCCGCAACTGGCTTCCAAGCTTCAGAATATGCCCATCCCGCTGGCCGGCGGGATGATCGACGATTACATGGCCCCCATCCTCCAGGCCGCCAAGACCGGCCGATTCGAGCTGATCAAAAATATGCCTGCCTCAGCGGGCAAAGGAGATTAAATGCAAACGGTACCCACACTCAAAAGCAAACTGGATCGACAAGACCTTGTTCTGGGGATACTCGTTCAAGACATCCGTTCGCCGTTTCTGGTGCAGTTGGCGGCCGCGGCGGGGCTGGACTTCATCTGCATCGACACCGAACACGGCACCTTCAACACCGAGACCGTGGCCGACCTGATCAAGCTGGCGCGCATGGCGGGAATCATCCCCATCGTCCGCGTCATCGCCGGGACGTACGAGTACATCTGTCCGCGCCTGGATGCTGGCGCCGGCGGCATCCTGGTGCCGCGCATCGACGGCCCCCAGGCCGTCCGAAACGCGGTGCACGTCAGCAAGTATCCCCCCGTGGGCGTTCGCGGCATCATCACGCTGAAGGGCCAGACCGATTACGTCATCCCCGACCTGAGCAAGATGGTCGAGGAGAAGAACGCCCAGAATTTCATCATCCCGCAGATCGAGCTTCGCAGCGCCGTGGAGCAGATCGACGAGATCGTTTCGGTCAAGGGCATCGACACGGTGTGGGTGGGGCCTTGCGACCTGTCGGTCTCGCTGGGCCATCCGGGCGACCAGAAGCATCCCGAAGAGCTCCAGGCCATCGAAAAGGTCATCGCCTCCTGCCGCCGCCACAACGTCGTGCCGGGCATCGCCGTCGGCGGCATCGCCGCGTGCAAGGAGTGGATCGCCAAAGGCATGCGGATGGTCTGCTGCCAGACGGACGTGATGATCCTGGCCACGGCGCTCAACCAGATTACCAAAGAACTGCGGTCGCTGAAGCCCGGCGCCTAGAGGCGGAGGCTTTTCGTGAGAAGGGTGGCGGGGTTCCTACCCCGCCATCTAGAAGGCTATATATAGGTTTTTCCGTGGCAGGGCAGGAATACCACGGCGTTCCAGAAGTAGGTTAGGAAACCCTTTCTAAGGACAGAGGTTTTTCATGAAGATTACGGCCGTCCGGACGACCATCGTCCCCATGGATTTCCGCAACGGCGTCTACACGTTCGTCGAGACGGACGCTGGTCTCACGGGTGTTTCCGAGGTCGTGATGCGGCGGAAGTCGCGAACCGTCGAAGAGCATATCCACGAATTAGAGCGGTTCCTAATCGGCCGGGACCCCACGCGAATCGAGGACGCCTTCGAGAAGATGTATCGCGATTCCTTCTGGGTCGGCGGGCCGATGCACGCCACGGCGCTCAGCGCCGTGGAAATCGCCCTGTGGGACATTTTTGGCAAATCACTGAACGTGCCGGTCTACAAGCTCCTGGGCGGGCCGTGCCGCGACGAGATACTGGTGTACTGCCACGTTCAGGCCGGGGCGAGCCCCGACGACTTCGCCGCCAATGCCCTGGCGGCTCGCGATCGCGGATTCCGTGCCTTCAAGACCACGCTGCCGGTCTTGTACGGCATGGACAAGAAGATCCGGTGGTATTCCGGCCTGGCCGACGCAGCCAGCCGGTCCCTCAAGGAGACGGAATACCTGCCGACGAGCTTCTTTTCTCGCGTGGCGGAGTTCTTCGCGGCCGCTCGCCAGGCCGTCGGAAGCGAAATGGAGATGGCGGTCGATTGCCACGGCCGGCTCAGCCCGGCCAACGCCGTGCGGCTGTGCGAGGCCCTGGCGCCGCACAAGCTGATGTTCGTGGAAGAGCCCGTCCCGCCCGAAAACGCCGACGCACTGGCCTTCGTCATCTGCCGCAGCCCGATCCCCATCGCCAGCGGGGAACGCCTGGCCACGATCTACGAGGCCAGGCCCTTCCTGCGGGAAGCGGGGTTGGCGATGCTGCAATGCGACGTGGTGAACTGCGGCGGCATCTCGCAGATGAAGAAAATCGCGGCCATGGCCGAGGCGAACTACGTGGGCATCGCCCCGCACAATCCCAACGGGCCCCTGGCGACCGCGGCCAGCGTGCAGGTCTGTGCGGCCATCAGTAATTTCACGATCCTGGAGACGATCGGTTCGGCCGAAGAAGAAGCCTTGGCCGCCAAGATCCTGCGCAACCCGCTCAAGATCACCGACGGCGTGATACGCATCCCGCAAGGTCCAGGCTTAGGGGTGGACGTGAACGAGGAGTTCATCAACCAGCAGCAGCAGCAGCGGCCCTATCATCCCTACGATGGATGGCGATAGGGCGTCTCTCCGGTCTTGGGGACATCAAGGCGTCATCTCAGCCCCGGATTATTGGTTGATGTGCACCACTTTGGCCGGCGGGAAACCGTTGAAGGTGGTGGACGAGGCGTGGCTGTAGGCGCCGATGTTCTCGCTGAACACCAAGTCTCCCAATTCCAGCTCCGGTAGCTCCTCCGCCAGCGAGACGGTGTCCAGGGCGTCGCACGTGGGGCCGTACACGGCGCAAATCTGCGCCGGACCTTTCTTGAACGCCTTCAGCGGGTACTTGCAGTGGTCGAAGATGATGCCGCTGAAGGTGTGGTACACGCCGTCGTTGATGTAGTAGCACAGCTTCTCGTCGCGCAAGGCCTTGCCGATGACCTTGGCCACCAGCGTGGCGGCGGTGGCCACCATGAAGCGTCCCGGCTCGGCCAGGATTTCCATCTGCTTGGGGAACAGCCGGTCGAACTCGGAGTTCAGCCGCCTCGCCAGCTGGCGGAAGGGCTTGACGTCCTTGTCGTACGGGGCGGGGAAGCCGCCGCCGATGTCCAGGATCTTCGTCTGGGAATAGCCGTGATCCCAGGCCTCGTGAAAGATGCCCGCGGCCAGGTGCAGCGCCTGGACGTAGTTCTCGAAGTTGGTGCACTGGCTGCCGACGTGGAAGCTGAGGCCCTCGACGACCAGGCCGCTGTCGAAGGCGGCGCGGATGAGGTCCACGGCCTCGCCGGGGGCGGCGCCGAACTTGCTGGACAGCTCCACCATCGCGCCGGTGTTGGGGACCTTGATCCGCAGCATCAGGCCGGCGTGGGGGGCGTGCCGCTTGACCTTGCCGATTTCCTCCACGTTGTCGTACGTGACCAGCGGCTTGTACTGGTCCAGCTGCTCTAGGGCCTCGGTGGCCTTGATGGGATTGGCGTAGATGATCTTGTCCCAGATGTAATCCTGGCGCTTCTTGGCGGGAAGGTTCTTGATGTTCTGGTAGACGGTCAGGAATTCCGGCATGCTGGCCACGTCGAAGCTCGCCCCCATGCGGTAGAACGTCTTGATGATGGCCGGATCGGGGTTGGCCTTGACGGCGTAGTAGGCCTGCACCCGCGGCAGATATTTCTTGAACCGCAGGTAATTGGCGCGGAGGACGTTGTGGTCCACCACGAACAAGGGCGTGCCGTGCTTGGCGGCCAGCTTCTGCAACGCGCGTCGATTCGTCATGGCTGCTCCCGTGGATGGCGGGGGAGGCGGGGTCGGGCCCGCCGATCAATCGCCATCGGTGATGAGGAAGTTCTTGAACTGCCAGAGGTCGGCCGGGTCCACCGACGGCTTGTTATACCCCCCGAAGGCGTTGGCATAATGCTTCAGGGGCGTCCAGTCGGAGGGGGTTGAGATAAACCGGCCCAGGTAGGGTTTGGAAATATCCAGCACGACGTCGTGCGGCAGGTCGTCGGGCACGCAGACTCCCATGCGGGGGTTCTGGATCATCCAGACGCCGGCCGCCACGACGGAGACGGCCACCTGCATCGTGGTGGCGTTCTGGTGGGGGACCAGCCGCCGCGATTCCTCGATGGACAAATCGCTGCCGATCCACCAGGCGTTGTACGCATGGCCCATAAGCAGCGCGCCCAGGATGTCCGAGCCGCTGGTGATCTCGTCGTTCATGATCCGCTGGCGCTGCGGCAATCGGTAGTCGTAGCCGCGCAGCTCGTTCAGGCTGGCGATGGCGCAGTCGCAGGGGCAGTAGGCGTAGTGGACGGTGGGGCGATAGACGGCCTTGCCGTCCTTCCAGACGGTCAAGTGGTCCGAGATGGTGAAGGCCTCGCCGTGGCGGACCACCATGCCGCGGATGCAGTAATCCGGCACCCACGAAACCACCCACGTGTTGATGCCCATACGGGCCAGGCAAATCTGATTGCCAGGCCCCTCGGAATGCGTGTACGCTAGCGGCGGCAACTCTTTTTCATGCGTGCCCCAGCCCATCTCGGCCGTGGTGGTGCCTTCCTCGCGGAAGCCCTCGACGCTCCAGGTGTTCACGAATTCATCCACTTGCTTGGGCTTGTCGGTGATCTGGGTGTCGCGCTCGCTGCAATGGATGACCTTGACCCCCAGCGTCATGGCCAGGCGGTTGAAGGCGCGGTCGAGGATCAGTTGCCGAATTTCCTCGGCCTGCTTGCCGGTGACCTTCTTGTCGGCGATGGCGCGCTCGCCGATGTCGATGAGGCCCTGCTTGGTGAAGT
>JBEKZI010000005.1:0-52515 GCA_049510055.1 Phycisphaerae bacterium
TCCCCCACCCATCCAGACCGCGCCGGGCGCCGCGAAAGAAGAGCTGAAGTTCATCCGCCCGCCGTGACGGTTGGAGGGGTACGGCGCTATGCCGTAAAGACACTCAAATCCCCCCAAGGACGCCCATGATGTGATACGTCATCCTGTGCGGGGTCCGCGCGACGTCCTATCCGCCCACGGCAGCCCTGGGAACCACAAGGGGAATGGCGCGCTTGAAGTGCAAATGCTTCATCATGAGCGTACGATGGCAGTCACGCTCCCACCGGGCCTGGTCGCAGTCGTACTCCGCGTCTATAAGCTCCCGCAGGGCCGCATCCACCGCCTGGGAAGATACATCCTTGCGGGAACGCAGCCGCGCGACGGCGGCCTGGAAGCGAACGTCCGCCAGCTGAATGCGGGTCTGTCCGCCGGACCGCAGCGAGGCGCGGGCCCGAGCCATCTCGTTCCGCGTGAAGTTCAGCAGGTCCCACTGGACCAAAACTTTCTGATAGGTTTGCTGGGTCTGGACCACCAGGGCATCCACGGACGGGTCGGCCAGTTCATATTTCATCGGTTGTTACTCCTGATAGCGCATGCCCCGAGGGGATAAGACGTCCAGTGCATTGTAGGCCCGGCGCGCCAGCCGAGCGTTGTTCCGGTACGACAGGTTGCCCACCAGCGCCAGGAGCGGACGGCGGCGATGCAGGAGGTTGCCGACCATCCGCCGGAAGACCCACCACAGCGAGTAGAAGCTGCGGTCGCAGGAATTCATTTCCGCCAATAGGTCGGCCCAGGAAAAGTGCTTGTACTGAGCCGTCGGGAACCCCAGCGTGTAGTACTTCCAGTCGTCGGGGAAACGGTTGGCGGCGATGCGGTTTTCGGACTTCATTTGCTCCCACAGGCGCGTGCCCGGCAGCGGCGTGAGAAACAGCGCGTTCAGGATGTCCACGCCGTAGGCGTGGGCCGCCTCGGCAATCCGCCGGCCGATCCCCTGCTGATCGGCGTCCAGGCCCATGATGAACGATCCCACCACCAGCATGTTGTGCCGCTTGATCTTCCGGACCGACTGACGGAGATCCCGCCCTTTGAACAGGTTGAACTTCTTGCCCACTTCCTCCAGGCCGACGGCCGTGGGGGACTCAAATCCGATGAACACGCCGTGGCATCCCGACCGCTTGGCCAGCGTCAGCAGTTCCTCGTCGTCGGCCATGTTGATCGTGACCTGGCCGATCCATCGCTTATCCAGCTTGGCCTGGCTCATCGCGCGGAACAGCTCCTTGGCCCGCGCGATGTGCGAGGCGCTGGTGCCGATGAGGTTGTCGTCCACGATCAGGACCCACTTCTCCCGGATCGACCGAAACTCCTCGATCACCTGGTCGACGGGCCGGTGGCGATAGCGGTGGCCGTTGAAGGCCGACACGCTGCAAAAACTGCAATTCAGCGGGCAACCGCGCGTGGTCTGGATGGCGCCGAAGGCATAGCCTTCTTTCAAAAGATCATTCCGGGCTGCCGGAACCTCGGCCATGTCCATAGGCTGCCCTTCATACATTTCCCGCAGCCGGCCGAGGCGCGCGTCCTCCAGCACGGTCGCCCAAACACTTTCGGCCTCTCCGGTCACGATCGAATCCACATGCTGCATCGCCTCCGGGCGGCACATGGTGGCATGGATGCCCCCCATCACTACGCGGACGCCGCGGCTGCGGAACTCCACCGCCACGTCGTACGCGCGGCTGGCCTGGGACGTGAACGCGGTGATGCCGACCAGGTCCGGCTGAGGCATGGCGGCGTAGTCCGGCACGCCGAGGTTTTCGTCGATGAGGGTAATCTCCCAGTCCCGCGGCGTCAGGGCCGCCAGGACCAACAGGCCCAGGGGCTTCCAAACGCGATAGCGGTTCCACCGGCTTTCCTTGACGTTGACCAGGCTCACCAGCGGATTGATCGGGTTGATTAGATAAAGGCGCATGAGCCTCCCTGCCGGCCGTCCGACGGCCGCGGAAAATGGAACGCCACCTCTGTCGAGGTGGCGTTCCTGTGATTCACGTCGCAATCAGGATTAGCCTTTGCGAACATTGATGGCTTTGGGACCCTTGGGACCTTGCGTGAGATCGAACGTCACGCTTTCACCCTCGGCCAGCGACTTGAAGCCCTCGGCTTGAATGTCGCCATGATGCACGAACGCGTCCGTGCCGTCATCGGCCGTGATGAATCCGAAACCCTTGGAGTCGTTAAACCACTTCACTTTGCCAGTTGCCATTACTATGGCTCCTTCTGAAATCAGCAGATTGGATTCGCGAGCATAGACCCAAGAAAAGTCATCCGCTGCGTGAAGGAGGTAAGCATTCACAGGTGCGGGAACTTGGTGCAAGCTGCAAAAGAATGCGGGTGCCAGACCGAATTCACCAGCGGTGCGGGGAACCTTTCCCCTCAACCGCTGATCCTGAAGTACCCATTATCCCAGTTCGCAGCACGTAAAGTCAAAAGAATAATCCGATGGATATTAGCTCCCAAGGCGCCCCCCAGCGCGCGGAAGGACAGGGGCAGGCGTGGCGTATCGCTACTGGGTGCGCAAGAAGCTAGAATGCACGAACACCGAACCCTTAGAGGACACCACGATGAAACGACATATGGCTTGTGCGGCGTTGGTGGCAATACCCCTGGCCCTGGCGAGCGGATGCGCGGACGCCCTCAACGGCCGCGACACCACGGCCGCCATGATGGACCGGGGCATCATTTACATCCTGCCGGGCATTCAGGGCGTGGACTACCACTACAAGAACATTCGCCGGGGCTTGCGAGGTTCCGGCATCCAGTGCGCCATCAAGATCCATCCCTGGGGCTGCCAGATTCCCGGCATCAAGCTGGCCATCAATGAGACCGACGTCCGCGACGACCATGCGTGGGGAAAGAAAATCGCCCAGGAGATTCAGGACTATCAACGGCAGTATCCGGGGCGGCCCGTTTACATGATCGGCCAGAGTGGCGGCTGCGCGATCTGCGTGTTTGCGGCGGAGTCGCTGGCCAGCGCCGCCGCGCCTCCTCTGGAAGGCCTGGTCCTGCTGGACGCGAGCCTGTCGGCGGACTACGACCTGCAACCGGCCCTGAATCACTGCCGCAAAGGAATCGTCAATTTCTACAACCTCCGCGACGTCGCCCTGCTGGAAGTGGGCACGGAGATCTTCGGCAACCTGGACGGCAGCCACGGCGATTCGGCGGGACGGACGGGTTTCGAGAACGCCTACGCCAAGCTCTATCAGGTCCAGACCACCAAGGAGATGGTCAGCCCCTTTGCCGGCCCTCATTTTGCCGATACCAGCGCGGCCTTTACCGCCCGGTACATCGCCCCTTGGATTATCGACCAGACCTGGCCTGCGCAAACGATAGGAGGGCGGCGCTAGGGCCGTCGGCGGGCGGGGCTAAGAGGCCGTCAACGGGGTGACCCCGCGGCCGCGGGAACTTTTTTGGGGGTCCTGCTATTTCCGTGGCTGGCGGGAAGGCGGCCGACGCCGACCAACCGCGGGTGGTTGTCCGGCAGTTGCGAACACCACTTGATCTTGCCCGTCATCAATCGCAGCGTCCAGCCGAAGATGCGCGGCAGCGTGCAGAGTAGGCCCCAGCAACCGAGAAATTGAAAACTGACGTCGATCCAGTACCAACCGCTCCTGGGCCAGATCAACGCTCCCAACAGCCGGAAGGGATTGTAGAAATACGCCAGCGCCGCCGTGATGCGCAGCTGCATCCGCCAGGGCTTGGCCTCGGCCGTGGCGACCACGTAGTTGCCGTCCAGCATGTACGGCTCGACGGGCTTGCCCGCGGCGCTTTGCATCATCCGCCCGCTGCGGAAGATTTCCTCGTAGTCCCGGGCGCCGACCGCCGGCGTCACCACCAGCACTTGCATGCTGATGGCCCCGGCCTGCCGCAGCAACCGGACCTGGTTAATCAGCCCGTAGGAAGAATTCCGCGTGATCAGCGGCTGGCCGTCGTGATGCATCAGCATCGGCACCGGCATGATGCCGTGCCGGCGAAGCAGCCGGAACGCCTCGAGGGTCTTGTCGACGCTCTGGCCTTTCTTGACGAACGTGGCGGTGAGGTCCTCCACGCCCAGCCACAGGGCCCTGGCGCCGGCTTTTCGTATCGTCTCCAGGTGGTCCTTCATGGCCAGCGTGTCATGCACGGTGACTTCCGTGCCCCAGCGGATCAGATGGCGCAGCGGCTGGCCGCCGATCTCCATGCGAGAGAGGGTCTGGACGACGGAAAGCGTTCTGGCCGGGTCATTGAAAAAATTGTCGTCGGTCCCGAAGAAGTAGCGGATGCCGAAGCGTTCGTAGATCTGCGTCATTTCTTCGGCGATGCGTTCAGTGCTCTTCGTGCGGTATTGGTGCTGGTTGTAGGCAGGAATCGGGCAATAAGGGCATGAGAACTTGCACCCCAGCGTGAACACCATCGCCCCGACGGGATTGAGCCAATGGAGCCGCCGAGGCTCTATCGGCCGGGCGGCCAGCGTCGTGCGATGCGAAGGCGGCTCTAGCAGCGGATAGCCCAGCACCGGCGACGGCAATTCATCCAGGTCGTCCACCAGGCGCTGGATCCCAGTGTCCACGAGCTCTTCGCCGGCCCCGCCGCCGCGCGCGTACACCAGGCCCGGCACTTGCTCCAGGCTGCCCCGGTCCCGGGCGCGGACGAAGGCCGCCCGCAGCGGCTCGTCGCCGGCCCGTTCGGTCAGCAGCACCTCCAGCAGGTTCAGCAGAACGTATTCCTCGCCGGTGACGGCTACGTCGGCTGCCCAGGGATCAGCCGAATCGGCGCTAAAGACGCTCCAGGGCTCGTAGATGACCAGCGGGCCGCCGGCGATGATCAGCGGGCGCGACTCGGGAGGCAGGCGGCAGGCGTCGCGGATGAGCGCGTGGCAAGCGGCGGCGTGGATCTGCATGCTGGAGACCAGCAGCAGGTCGGGCACGCGCCCGTCCAGCGCCATCCGGCTAGGCCGGACGCGCGGGCTCCACTGCTGGAGCACGATGCGCACCCTGTTGATGCCGCTGTCCACCAGGGCGGACCCGATGGCCCGCACGCCCGCCGGGGCCATGTGCGTGCTGGAAAAGTGAAACGGCAGCATCCGCGTCCGCCAGTCAAACGCGCAGACCGCCACGGCCGTCAGATCATGCCGGGACGTCAGCCGCCGCAGGCGACGACGAATGTCCAGGCACTCGCCCGGCTTGAGCAGCTTGTCTCCGTCGTTTCGAGAAGGCAGTTCCACAGCGGAATCCTATTCCGGCCATCGTCCCTTTTTCGAGGGGGGCATTCAATAGTATTTCCGCCCCACAAAAAACGGAGGTCCCGCCGGGCCCCTCAGCCGCCTTCGCCGTCGCGCCGCGTGAGGGGATGGCGGACGTCGCGGCCCTGGACGACGTAGATGACGTCCTGGGCGATGTTGGTGGCGTGGTCGGCGATGCGCTCCAGGTGCCGGGAGATCAGAATCAGCGCCAGCGCCCGTTCGATCGTCCCCGGATCGGTCCGCATGTACGTCATCAGTTCGCGGATGACCTGGTCCTTCAGCGCGTCCACCTGATCGTCGGTGGCGATGACCGTCTGGGCCATCAGCGCGTCGCTTTTGACGAAGGCGTGCAGGCTCTCGCGGACCATCCGGCGGGCCAGCTCCGCCATCTGGGGAATGTCGATGAGGGGCTTGATCTCCGGCTGGCGGATGAGGACCTCCGCGGCCTCGGTGATGTTGATGACCAGGTCCCCGATGCGCTCCAGCTCGCTGTTGATCCGCGTCGCCGCCAGCAGGAACCGCAAATCCACAGCCACCGGCTGATGCGTGGCGATGAGCGTCTGGACCATCTCGTCGATCTCGATCTGGAGGCGGTTCAGCTCGTCCTCGTGCTGGGGGATGCTCCCGGCCATCGTCTCGTCGCGCACGGTGAGCTCGCGAATGGCCCGATCGATCATGGCCTCGGCGACGGCGGCCATGTGAATGAGCCTCTTCTTCAGCTCGCCTAGGTCTCTGTCGAAGTACCGTTCATGCGTGTCCATGGTTCACTCCTAGCCGTATCGGCCGGTGACATAATCTTCGGTCCGCTTGTCGGAGGGGGTTGAGAAGACCTTGGCCGTGGGACCGGTCTCGATGAGGTCGCCCAGCAGCATGAAGGCCGTCTCGTGCGACACCCGCGCCGCCTGCTGCATGTTGTGCGTCACGATCACGATGGTGTAGCGCGAGGCCAGCTCGCGCATGAGGTCCTCGATGTGCCCGGTGGCGATGGGGTCCAGCGCCGAGCAGGGCTCGTCCATCAGCAGCACATCGGGCTCCACCGCCAGCAGCCGCGAGATGCACAGCCGCTGCTGCTGCTCGGCGGAAAGTTCCAAGGCCGGGGAGTCCAGCTTGGCCCGCAGCGCCTCCCACAGCATCGTTGCGCGGAGGCTCTGCTCCACGAGCCGGTCCAGCTCCTCGCGGTCGAGCGTCCCGTGCACCCGCGGGCCGAAGGCCACGTTGTCGTACACGGTCAGCGGGAAGGGGTTGGGCCTCTGGAACACCATGCCCACACGGCGGCGGAGTTGCGTCAGGTCCACGCCGCCGTCGTAGAGGTCTGTCCCGTCCAGGCGCACGCGGCCGGTCGTCCGCACGCCGGGAATCAGGTCGTTCATGCGGTTGAAGCACCGCAGCAGCGTGCTCTTGCCGCAGCCCGAAGGGCCGATGATCGCCGTGATCGCCCGCGGCCGGACCGCCAAGGTCACGTCCTGGAGGGCCTGGAAGTCCCCGTACCAGAGGTTCAAGGATTCGGTTTGTAGCTTAATATCCATGCGCTGCGCTTATCCGAAATTGCCCGTGATGTAGTCGTTCGTTCGGCCGTGAACGGGATTCGTGAAGACCTGGCGGGTCGGGCCGATCTCGATCAGTTCGCCCATGAGGAAAAAGGCCGTCCGGTCGCTGGCGCGGGCCGCCTGCTTGGTGTTGTTGGTCACCAGCACGATGGAATAGCGGGCCTTCAGCTCCGCCATCGCGTCCTCGATTTTGGCCGTCGAGATGGGGTCCAGGCCCGAGCAGGGTTCGTCCAGCAGCAGCAGTTCCGGCTCCAGCGCCAGCACCCTCGCCAGGCACAGCCGCTGCTGCTGGCCGCCGGAAAGGTCGGTGGCGCTCATCTTCAGCCGGTCCTTGACCTCCTCCCACAGGAACGCCCCGCGGAGCGCCCGCTCCACGATGTCCTCCAGCCGGCGGCGGCCGGTCACGCCGGCCGTGCGAGGCCCGAAGACGATGTTCTCGTAGATCGACCACGGCAGCGGCGTGGGCGTGGCGTACACCATGCCCAGCCGCCGGCGCAGCGCGGGGGTGTCCGCGTCGCGGTCGTAGATGTCCGTCCCGTCCAGCAGGATCCGGCCGGTATGCCGGAAGGCCGGCTCCAGGTCGTTGAGGCGGTTGAGGCTCCGCAGGAACGTCGTCTTGCCGCTGGAGGCCGGGCCGATGATCGCCAGCCGCTCGCACGGATGGACGGTCAACGTGATGTTCCGCAGGCTGGCCACCGGGCCGAACGAGGCGGAAAAATTCTCCACGACCACCTTGGCCTCCGCCGCATGCGGGGAGGCGTGCGGCCCGGGATTGGCGCCGAGGATGTTTTGTGCGTCCATGCCGTTCACCGGACCTTCGCCACGAACCGCTGCATGACCCAATAGGCAAACAGGTTGATCGCCAGAATCGCCACGATGAGCACCGAGGCCGTCGCGTAGGCCTTGGACATCGAGATGCCTTCGCGCGCCAGGATGTAGAAGTGCAGCGCCAGCGTCCGCGTGGAGTCGAAGGCCGACGTCGGCAGCCGCAGCGCCGACCCGGCCGTCAGCATCACCGCCGCCGTCTCGCTGATGCTGCGCCCGATCGACAGGACGACGCCCGTGCCGATGCCCGGCAGGGCCGACCGCAGGACCACCTTCGTGACCACGCCCCAGCGGGTGGCGCCCAGGCCGTAGCCGGCCTCGCGATAGGCCCGCGGCACGGCGCGGATGGCCTCCTCGCTGGTGCGGATGATCGTCGGCAGGACCATGATCGCCAGCGTCAGCGCGCCGCTGAGCACCGACAGGCCCATGCCCAGCGTGATCGCGAAGAACACGAAGCCGAACAGGCCGAAGATGATCGACGGGATGCCCGCCAGGCAGTCGGCGCCAAAGCGGATGACGGCCGTCAGCTTGCCCTCCAGGGTGTACTCGGTGAGGTAGATGGCCGTGATGACGCCCACCGGAGCGGCGATCATCACCGCCAGCCCCGCCACCCACAACGTGCCGACGATCATGGGAAACACGCCGCCCTCGCGGCCCATCAGGCGCGGGCCCTGCGAGAGGAACTCCCACGTCACGTGCGGCAGGCCCAGCGTCAGGATGTAGGCCACGATGAACAGCAGCACGCCGACGGTGAGGATCGTGCCCAGCCACATGAAGGACACGGCCAGGCGCTGCATGGCGGCGGGCGAGGGGCGTTTCATGACTGTCCCGCCTTTCGCGCGCGGCGGCGCGACACCGTCAGAGCGATCGTGTTGAGGATCATGATGATCGCGAACAGCGTCACGCCCGTGGCGAACAGGGCGCGGCGGTGTTCACCCGCCGCGTAGCCCATCTCCAGGGCGATGTTGCTGGTCAGCGTCCGCACGGGGGCCAGGATGCTGTGGGGCAGGTCCAGCGTGTTGCCGGCCACCATGATGACGGCCATGGTCTCCCCCACCGCCCGGCCCATGCCCAGGATCATGGCCGCCACGATGCCGCTGCGTGCGGCCTTGAGCATCACCCGGTGCGTGGTCTGCCATTCCGTCGCGCCCAGCGCGATGGCGCCTTCGCGGTACGACCGCGGCACCGCCCGCAGCGCGTCCACGCTGATGCTGGTCACCGTCGGCAGGATCATCACCCCCAGCACCACGGAGGCCGCCAGGACCGACAATCCCGGCCCGCCCAGGTACCGCGAGATGGCCGGCACCAGAATCACCACGCCGATGAAGCCGTACACCACCGACGGAATCCCCGCCAGCAGCTCGATGCACGGCTTGAGAATGGACACCACCTTCGGCGGGCAGAACTGCGTCAGCAGGATCGCGCACGCCAGGCTCAGCGTGCCGCCGATGACCATCGCCCCGGCCGTCACGGCCAGCGAGCCCACGATCATCGGGAAGATTCCGAACCGCCCTTCCTGGGGGTACCAGTCGCTGGACAGCAGAAACTTGCCCACCCCCACCTTCATCATGATGGGCAGCCCTTCGCGGAAGATGAAGGCGGCGATCATCGCCAGGCTGGCGATGGCGGACATGGCCACGGCCAGCAGGATCAGGCTGATGCATTTGTCTTTGGCGGCTTGCCTCATCGGACGCCGACGAGTCCTTCCTTTTCCAGCACGTGCTGGCCTTCCGGCGTCAGCACGTAATCGATGAAGTCTTGGGCGGCCGGGCGGACCGTGCCGCGCACGACGAACAGGAACGGCCGCATGAGGGGATACTGCTTGCTCCGGACCGCCTCGGCGGTGGGATGGACGCCGTCCACCGTGATGATCTTCAGTTCGTCATGCACGAGGCCCAGCGACATGTAGCCGATGGCCCGGCGATTGTGCTTGACCAGTTCCTTGACGGCGCCGTTGGACTCCTGCGTCATGGCCTTGCGGGAGATGCGGACGACGGGCGGCGGGGCGGCCGCCGGGGCCGAGGCGGTCGAGGGCTGGGACGCGGCCGCGGCGGGAGGGGCGACCTTGGCCTCCATCACCAGCTTCATGAACGCCTCGCGCGTGCCGGACCCTTCCTCGCGGGTGATCAGGTCGATGGGCTCGTCGGCTCCGCCGACTTCGCTCCAACGCGCCACCTCGCCGGAGAAGATCGCCCGAACCTGGTCGCGCGTCAGGGCGGTGACGGGGTTGGACTTGTTCACGACAACCGCCAGGCCGTCCAGGGCGATGGGTATGCCCCGCAACTTGGCCGCCTCCGGGGGATTCAGCGACCGCGAGCACATGCCGATGTCGGCGATGCCCTCCAGGATCGCCTGGATCCCGGCCGTGGAACCGCCGCCCTGGACGTCGATGCTGAGATTGGGGTCCTTGTGCTGGAATTCCTCGGCCAGCATCTCGGCAAAGGGCTCGACGGACGTGGAACCGATGCAGACGACCGGCTTGCCCCGGTGTCCTCCCCATCCGGCGCCGATAGAGACGAACACGACGGCTGCGGCCAAGGCAAGGAACGCGGCGATAATCCATTTCATCGCCAAATGGTCTACCACAAACTCCCCCCCGGAGGGAAGTACCACCCTGCCCGGGTGAGCCCGCTTTTCCGCCGGTCCGCCGCCCTAGCGAATCCCGCGGCCGCCGGCGGCTTTCAGGCCCAGGCCCTTAGCCCAAAAACTCCTTAATCTTTCCGGCGACGTACTGAATCTGCTCGTCGGTCAACTCGGAGTAGATCGGAAGCGCCAGCGTCTCGGCGGCGGCCTTTTCCGATTCCGGGAAATCGCCGGGTTTGTAGCCCAGCGCCGCGAAGCACTCCTGCTGGTGCAACGAGAGGGGATAGTAAATCTCCGTGCCGATCCCCTGGTCCTGGAGGAAGGCCTTGAGCTCGTTGCGCCGCGGCACACGGATGACGTATTGATTGTAGATGGACTTACAGTGGCTGCGGATGACCGGCGTCTTGACCGCGCCGAAGCCGGTGAACAGCCGGTCGTACTTGGCGGCGTTCTCGCGCCGCTGCTGCGACCAGCGGTCCAGGTGCTTCAGCTTCACCAGCAGCACGGCCGCCTGGAGGGTGTCCAGGCGGAAGTTCCCGCCGACCCACTTGTGATAATACTTGGGCTTGGCGGCGTGATTTCGGCCCTGGGCAAGCCGGTCGGCCAGCTCGACGTCCTGCGTGACGATCATCCCGCCGTCGCCCAGGCAGCCGAGGTTCTTGGAGGGGAAGAAGCTCAGGCACCCGACCGTCCCGATGGACCCGGCCTTGCGACCCTTGTATTCCGAACCGATGGACTGGGCCGCGTCCTCGATGACGTGCAGCTTGTATTTTTTGGCGACGGCCTCAATCGCGTCCATCTCGGCCATCTGCCCGTACAGGTGCACGGGCATAATCGCCCGGGTCCGCTCGGTGACGGTGGCCTCGATTTTGGCCGGGTCGATGTTGAACGTCTGGGGGTCGATGTCCACGAAAACCGGCCTGGCGCCGGCCCGCCAGATGGTTCCAGCCGTGGCGAAGAACGTGTAGGGGGTCGTGATGACCTCGTCGACCTTTTCGTCCTCACCGTCCTTGCCGCCAAGCGGCGAAGGCCGCCCGATGCCCAGGGTCATCAGGGCGCACAGCAGCGCGTCGGTGCCGCTGGCGACGCCCACGGCGGCGGCGCAGCCGCAGTAGCTCGCCACGGCGCCTTCCAACTCCTTGACCGCCGGCCCGTTGATAAATTGGCAGGAATCCAGGACGCCCTCCACCGCCTTCAGCACGTCCCGGCGAATGTCGGCGTATTGCGGCTTCAGGTCCAGCAATGGTACTTTCATGTCAATCCTTCCGTGCTTCCGTGCTTTTGTGCTCTTGCGCTTTTTCGCAAAAAGCCGCGGCCGCCGTCGGTGTCCGGGCGGTCGGTGAGGGATGCACATCCTCCCCCGCGGCCCCTTCGCCGTCCGTGGATATCATCCACGTTTTCCATGCCGGGTGGATTATAAAGCCGCCCCACCGCCTTGGCAATAAAACGCCGCGGCGCCGTCCCCTTCCCAGACAAGGGCCTGACGGTTCGCTCGCGCGATCGACGCCGTCAGGCCCGGTCTAAATGTTACTGTCGATTTGAGTTCACGCGATCTTAGTCGCTATTGGGACTCGCCTTTCTCTTGTTTCTCCGTCTCGGCGGCCTCGGCCTTCTCGTGCGAGGCCTTCATCGCGGCATCAAGCTTGGCCTGCTTGTCCTCATCGCTGAGCTTGTCCCAGGCGGAAGGACAATTCGGGCAGCAGAAGCCGATCTTCTTGCCGTGGAATTCGCGTATCCGGTTGTCCGACACGTCGTACGGATTGATCTTCTTACCCGATATCGGGCAGACGGAATTGATGACCGTCGGCTCCTTCCCCATCATCATCTTGCCGCACATGGGGCACTTGGCGCCGTGTTCCCAGCGGCTCTCGCCCCCGCACGTCTTCATGCATCGACAACAGGCGCCCATGTGGTGCCGCATCTCGCCGTGCATTTCCTTGTGGGCGGCTTCCAGAGCTTTGAGGGCCTCGTCGATCGCCGAGAGGGTCTGCGTGGCCTTTTCTTCCTCGGCGGCCTTCTTGGCCTCTTCCAGCGCCTCCTTGACCTTGGCCATCTGATGCATGTGCTTTATGCACATCCCGCACATCTGGTCTTCCGTCTTGGCTTGTTCCGTGGCTTCACTCTTCTCCGCCGTGGCTTGTTCCGGCGCCGCAGGAGGCGTCGACGGCTTGGCCATGCCGATCCCCTGCGTCACCAGCATTGCGATAGCTAGGAAAATCGCCAGTCCAGATAACAAACAGAGGTTTCGCGTTTTGTTCATGATGGGTCCTTTCGTTCTTGCATGTACCCGGATCGAGGTTCTCAGGGATTCCTTGCCGATTCCCGTTTGTTTTCAAGCCGCATCCCCGCCTCGGGGACTCCGCGCAGCCTTAGTTCATTCTAGGCCGCCTCATGAGGATTCTACGCGGACGCCGGCTGGATAGTGCACTCAATCGCACGATCGTCGGTGTGCGTCAACGGCCTTTTTGCCGAGGCCGAGTCCCAAGCCGATGGCGCACGTTGGCTTTTGCGCTGCCGGGCGGCTTGAGGCGTGTGCTTCCCCCGTACGGCCATCGCCAATGGCGGATTTCCGGCATGTCCTGGCCGTACTTGCAGATGTATTGCTTGTGGTCGATCAACTGGTCGCGGAGATATTGCTTGAGGTGCGCGGCCCGGCTGCCGAGCTGCGGCACGCGGTCCACGACGTCCCCGGCCAGGTGAAAGCGGTCCAGGTCGTTGAGCACCACCATGTCGAACGGCGTGGTCGTGGTGCCCTCTTCCTTGTAGCCGCGGACATGGAGATGCTTGTGATTGGTCCGCCGATAGCACAGCCGGTGGATCAGCCAGGGGTAGCCGTGGAAGGCGAAGATGATGGGCTTGTTTCGCGTGAACAGGGCGTCGAAGTCCCACTCACTCAGCCCGTGTGGATGCTCGCTGTGAGGTTCGAGCGTCATCAGGTCCACCACGTTGATGACGCGGATCTTGAGCTGCGGCACGTACCGGCGGAGCAGGTCCACCGCGGCCAGGGTTTCCAGCGTGGGCACGTCGCCGCAGCAGGCCATGACCACGTCCGGCTCGCCGCCGCGGTCGTTGCTGGCCCACTCCCAGATGCCGATGCCCGCGGTGCAGTGCTTGACGGCCTGGTCCATCGTCAGCCATTGCGGGGACGGTTGCTTGCCCGCCACGATGACGTTGACGTAATTGCGGCTCCGCAGGCAATGGTCGGTGACCGACAGCAGCGTGTTGGCGTCCGGCGGCAGATACACGCGGACGATCTCGGCCTTTTTGTTCACGACGTGGTCGATGAAGCCGGGGTCCTGATGGCTGAAGCCGTTATGGTCCTGCCGCCAAACGTGCGACGTCAGCAGGATGTTGAGCGAGGCGATCGATCGCCGCCAGGGAATTTCCCGGCAGACTTTCAGCCACTTGGCGTGCTGGTTGAACATGCTGTCGACGATGTGGATGAACGCCTCGTAGCAGGAGAAAAAGCCGTGCCGCCCCGTCAGCAGGTAGCCCTCCAGCCAGCCCTGGCAGAGGTGCTCGCTGAGGACCTCCATCACGCGGCCCTGGGGCGCGACGTGATCGTCGCTGCGGAGCACCTGGGCCGTCGAGACGCGGTCGGTGACCTCAAAGACGGCCGTCCAGCGGTTGGAGGCGGTCTCGTCGGGGCTGAAGATGCGGAAGTTCCGCGGGGCCTGGTTGAGCGTCAGTAGGTCGCGGACGAACTGCCCCTGGATGCGCGTGGCCTCGGCGTCGACGCCGCCGGGGCGAGGAACTGTCACGGCGTAGTCGTGGAAGTCCGGCAGCTTCAGGTCGCGCAGCAGCAGGCCGCCGTTGGCGTGCGGGTTGGCGCCCATGCGGCGCGAGCCCTTCGGCGCCAGCTCGGCCAGCTCCGGCCGCAGGCGGCCGGTCTTGTCGAAGAGCTCCCCCGGACGGTAACTCTTCATCCACCGCTCCAGCATTTTCAGATGGTCGGGGCGGTCGGCCGGCTCGGACAGCGGCACCTGATGCGCGCGGAACGTGCCCTCGACCTGCAAGCCGTCCACCTTTTTGGGGCCGGTCCAGCCCTTGGGCGTGCGGAGGATGATCATCGGCCACCGCGACCGCGTGCGGAAGCCGCCCCGCCGCGCCTGGGACTGGATGCGCCGAATCTCGCCGATTACCTCGTCCATCGTCGCGGCCATGAGCTTGTGCATGGCCATCGGCTCGTGGCCTTCGACGAATCGCGGGGCGTAACCGTAGCCGCAAAAAAGCTCCTCCAGCTCCTGGCGCGGTATGCGGGCCAGGACCGTCGGCCCGGCGATCTTGTAGCCGTTCAGGTGCAGGATCGGTAGCACGGCCCCGTCGCAGGCGGGGTTGAGGAACTTGTTGGAGTGCCAGCTCGTGGCCAGGGGACCCGTTTCAGCCTCGCCGTCGCCCACGACGCAGCAGGCCAGCAGGTCGGGATTGTCGAAGACGGCCCCGAAGGCATGGGCCAGCGAGTAGCCCAGCTCCCCGCCCTCGTGGATGGAACCGGGCGTCTCGGGGGCAACGTGGCTGGGAATGCCGCCGGGAAAGGAAAATTGCCTGAACAGGCGTTTCATCCCGGCGGCGTCCTGGGAGACGTTGGGGTACACCTCGCTGTAGGTGCCCTCCAGGTACGTATTGGCGACCAGGGCCGGACCGCCGTGGCCGGGCCCCGTCACGAAGATGACGTTCAGGTCGTGCTGGCGGATGGCCCGGTTCATGTGAACGTAGATAAAGTTCAATCCCGGCGTCGTGCCCCAATGCCCCAGCAGCCGCGGCTTGATGTGCGACAACCGCAGCGGCTGCTTCAGCAGCGGATTGTCCAGCAGATAGATTTGCCCGACGGACAGATAGTTCGCCGCCCGCCAATAGGCGTCCATTTTCTTGAGGAGCTGGGGGGATAGTGTCTTGCTCATGGGGCCTGTTCAGTCGTTCCTAGGGGTTCCCGTGCGGCCCAGGGTGGCTGGGCGCCTTTTTCCGGCAGAGGAGGACACGCGGCGCCTCTGGGCTATCCTACATATCGGGAATCCGGAGCGATCCGCAACAGGCTTCGAAGGCCGACGGGGCCGGCTTCCACGCCGAAGGAGGCGTAGTCCACGTACCACTGTCCGTCCGCCACGTAACCGAACTGATAGCAGCCGTCCGGCAGGCGGAGTTTGGCCTCCCAATAGCCGTCGGCGCTGCGGCTCATGAGAAGCTGATCGGTCCGCCAGTCGTTGAAGTCGCCGGATAGGAACACCCGGGTAGCAGAAGGTCTAAAAAAGCGGAAACGGGCGATACCCTCTCGAACGATGACCATGGCTCACCTCCCTGCGCCCTTCGGCAGTGCCGGCGCGGGGGAACTGGCGGCATAGAATCCCAGCGAGTTCATCGTGCCGATCGAGCTGATGGCCCACTGGCTATGATCCGGATCGGGCACCCAGTTGCCGTCGACGACGAACTTGTACTCGAAGGCGCGGGGAGCCCTCGAAATAACCCGCACGAAGGTGCCATCCTGTTGCCTCTGCATGGGCAGCCGTTGCCACCCGTTGAAATTGCCGGCGACGGAAACTTCTCGTGCCTCGCTTTGCGGTTTGAAGACGAACTTGATCGTTCCCTTTTGCTGTCCATTGCTATACATGGCCGTCCATCCTTTTCACCCTCCATGCATGATGCCCCGATGGAACTTTTACACGTTATGCGGCCAAGTACAATCGAGGGGCGCCCCGTTTTTGAGGGCGAGAATCTCCGCTAGCCCTAAGGGTTTTCCCTAGACGCCGCTTTTTGATGGCGCGTTACTTCAGTGAAGGAAAGCCTTTGCGCCAAGCGGCTCAGGCGATGTTTCCCGATGAGTGCTGGACCCACTCGATGGCGTGTTTCAGCAGTTGGGAGGCATTATCCAGTTTTAGCTTCCGTTTGATGTGTTCCCGGTACGATTCCACCGTCTTGGGGCTGACGTGCAGTTGGGAGGCGATGGTTCGCGTGGGCAGGCCCTGGCCGATGAGCTCGAAGATTTCCAGCTCGCGGTCGGTGAGGCTTTTGACCGACGGCGTGGCGGCCGGGCCGTCGCTTCCGACCAGCAGGCCAATCATCTTGGAAGCCATCCGCTCGCTGAGGAAAATCTGCCCCTGGAGGATCTTTCGGATCCCTTCGATGACGGCCTTGCCGCCTTCTTCCTTGGTGATGTAGCCCCTGGCCCCGGCCCGCAGCACTCTCTCGGCGTAGAAGGACTCATCCCGCATCGAGTACACCAGCGTCAGCACGCCGGGATGGCGGAGCCGGACGTCCTTGATCAGGTCCAACCCCGTGCTCTCCTTCAGCGTCAGGTCCACGATGATCACGTCCGGGGGCGTCTGGTCGATGAGGCGCAGGGCCCCGGCGACGTCGTCGCTCTCGCCGCAGACGGCCATGTCCGGCTGCTGGGCGATCAGCATGCCGAGCCCCTGGCGAACGATCGGATGGTCGTCCACCAGCAGGATGCGGGTTTTCTTGGCGGTGACCGGTTTGACGGTTTTTGCAATCATGGGGCCCCCTGGGGTTCTGGAATGGCCTGGACCGAGCGGGGCATGGAACAGAGCACCACGGCGCCCCGGCCGCGACGGGATCGCACCTTAAGTGTCCCATTCATCACGCTGGCACGGTATTTCATGATGCGCATGCCCATGCCTTGCTTGTTCGCCTGCCTGCCCATGCCAACGCCGTCGTCCCGCACCTCCAGGAATACTTGGGCGCCGCGGCCCTTCAACGTGATCCGAATGTGCTTGGCCCGGGAATGCTTGACGGCGTTGTTCGCCGCCTCCTGGGCGATGCGGTAAAGGTGCATGGCCAACATGGCGTCTTCAATCTCGACGCTCTTGTCACACCGGCACTCGCACACAATCCCGCTCTGGGCCTGAACGGTCTTGGCCAGTTCGACCAAGCCGGCGACCAGCCCCCCCTGCCCCAGCCCCACGGGGTTCAGACCCTTGGAGATCGCGCGGACCTGCTCAACCGCGTTCTTGGCCAAAGCGACCATCTGGGCGGCCAGGTCGACTTTTTCGGGCAAGGCGGTCCTAAGCACCGCCGCGACGCCCTCGGCTAAAAGGCTCAAGCCGGTAAGATTCTGCCCCAGCGAGTCGTGCAGGTCGCGGCCCAGGCGATGCTGCTCACTCTCGGTCGCTCGGAGGACTTCCCGTTCGGCGCGGCGAAGTTCTTCTTCCGTAGCCAGGCGCTGGAGAATTTCCTCCTGAAGCTCGTCCAGGGCCCGTCGCAGTTCGGCCGTACGCTCCTGAACCTTCCGTTCCAATTCATCGTTGGCTTGCTGCAAGGCCAGGTGGGTCTGCTTGCGATCAATGGCATAGCGGACCGCCCGCAAGATTGTCGGGCGGTCGGCGGCGCCCTTGAACAGGTAGTCTTGGGCTCCTTGCCGAATCGCCTGAAGGGCCGTCTGCTCGTCCGAAACGCCGGTCATGACCACGATGGGCAGCGCGGGTAAGGCCTCGTTGGCCAGGGCGATGGTCCCCAGGCCGCTGGAATCGGGCAACGTCAAGTCCAACAGCACCGCGTTGAACCGGTCTTGCTGCGCCGCGGCCACCCCTTCAGCCAGGCTGGCCACGCAGGTCAAATGCAGATGGGAATCTCCAGCCAGGGTGTCCTTCAGCAGTGCCACGTCGCCGGGGTTATCTTCGATCACCAAAATCTTCAGGTCGTCGGGCATGTAAAGTTTACTTTCGGCTTCTGGCGAACCGGTCGAAGCGTTTCATGATGTCGATCAGCTCGTGCGTCAACGGCGTCTTGGCGGCGAACATGCTGCGCAGGCCGGGATAACGCTGGCAGATGTCGCTGGAGGATCGCGAGGTGGTCAAGACGGCCACGGGCACGTCCTTCAGCTCGGGCGAGGCCTCCATCTCCGCCATGACTTCCTGGCCCGGCTTGCCGGGAAGGTTCAGGTCCAGGATCACCAGGTCGGGGCGGGGACTGCCGCTGAACTGGCCGCGACGGTAAAGAAAATCCATCGCCTTGATGCCTGTGTCCACCACGTGCAGGTCGTACGAACAACCGGCCTCCTCTAACGCCTCGCGGACCATGTACACGTCGCCGGCGTTGTCCTCCACCAGGAGGACCGTCAATAGGTCAGCTCTTGCAATCACGGTGTTATCTCTCCTTCCTTGACGTCCATGGCTTCCGCCGGCCGACGGGCTCCCGCCGCCGGCAGCGTGAACACAAAGGTCGAGCCATGACCTTGTTTCGCTTCTACCCAAATTCTACCCCCGTGGCGCTCGACAATCTTGCGGCAGATGGGCAGACCCATGCCGGTGCCGGGGTACTTGTCCTGCGTGTGCAGCCGCTGGAAGATCTGGAAAATGCGTTCCGTTTGATTCTCCGGAATGCCGATGCCGTTGTCGCGAACATGGAACACCCAGTCGTCGCCGTCGCGCCGCGCCGTCACGCGAACTTCCGGCGGCACGTCGGGCCGGCGGAACTTGACGGCGTTGCCGATGAGGTTCTGGAAGAGCTGCACCAGTGGCACCGGATCGCCCTCGATGGTAGGCAGATCGTCGCAGGTGACCTGCGCCCCACTCTCCCGGATGCTGACGATGCAATTGGTCTTGGCCTGCTCGAAAACGGCCTTCATGTCGGTGGCGGCCGGTTGCCTGGGCCGCATCTGAACGCGGGAGTATTCCAGCAGATCCTGCACCAGATGCGACATCCGCTGGGCGCCGTTGACCGCAAAGCCGATGTACTCCCGCGATTTATCGTCCAGGGATACGTTCTGCCGCTTCTGGAGGCGTTCCATGAACCCGCTGACCATCCGCAGCGGCTCCTGGAGGTCGTGGCTGGCGATGTAGGCGAACTGCTCCAGCTCTTTGTTGGAGCGCTTCAGTTCCCCCGCCGTCCGCTCCAGTGCCGCCGTCCGCTGCCGGACCAGTTCCTCCAGGTGCTCCCGGTGGCGGTCCAGCTCCGCCTCGGCGTTGAAACGGTAGATGGCCTCGCCGATCAGGAGCGACATCGACTCGATGAATTCCACGGCCGGCTGCGGAACCATTCCCTTGCGCCGGTCCGCCAGATGGATGACCCCCAACGTCCGGTCGCGGTACCGGATCGGCACCACGGCCAAGGAGGCAAAACCGACCTCGATGCAATAGCCTCGATAGGCCCCCCTCGCCTGCGGGGCCAGGTGCTGCACGAAATCCAAGGTGTCTTCGCAACGGAACGACCCGCCGCGCGTGCGGAGCGGCCGGTCGGAATCCACCACCTCCCCCGTCGCGGCGCGGATGCAGAAACACGCGTCGTGCTTCAGCGACAAGTTATTCTCGTGACGGAAGAACTCGTCGTCAAAACCGATCTGCGATTCATAAGACAATCGGCCGTCGGCATCCGCCACACGGATTCCCACGCATTGGCACTCGCTCCAATTCCGAATGACCTCCACCGCGGCGTCCAGGTACTCCTTGCGGGAGTGCTTCTTGGCGAACAGTTCCAGCAGCGCATTCGTGATACTTTGGCGGCGCTCGGCGGCCTTGCGCTCGGTGATGTCGCGGGCGGCCGCGAAGACGCCCTGCACTTTTCCGGCCTCGTCCTGGTACACGGTGGCGTTGTACAGCACGTCCACCGTGCGGCCGGAGGTGTGCCGAACCGTCAGGGGATAATCCCGAAGCAGTCCCTTGGAAATAACCGTCTGGTATCCTTCTCGCGCCTTATCCGGCTCGGTGAAGTAGTTGGAGAAATCGCTGCCGACGAGCTGCTCTCGCGGCAGACCGGAGACCTGCTCGGTGGCCTTGTTCACGTCGGTGATCTTGCCTTCCGGGCTGATGGTGACCAGCGGATCGAGGCTGGCTTCGATAAGGCCGCGGGCGTAGAGCGACGCGCGGCGCAATTCCGTCTCCGCCCGCCTACGCTCGACAATCTCCGCACTGAGCTTTTTATTGACCTCCAGAAGTTCGGCGGTGCGTCCCCGAACGCGCTGCTCCAATTCTTCCTTGGCCTGCCGCAGGGCCTCCTCGGCCTGTTTGCGCGACGTGATGTCCACCCCATAGATGCGGATGCGTTGAGTTTCCGGTACAAAATGTATCGTTTGATAGCACCATCGCCCGCCTAGGGTTACCTCGCGGTCGGTAAAACTCACGCCCGCTTCACGACATGCCTTGACCAGCGATTCCCAATTCGCCAACCAGGGATGATCGGGGCCCCGTTGCAGAAGATCCGGGAACAGCCGCTGGGCTGCGGCGTTGGCGAAACACACGTGCCCCTCCAAGTCCGCTTCGACGATAGGCTGCGGGTTAAGCATCGGGAATGAAGCCAACCGGCCGGCTTCTTCTTCCGCGTGCTTGCGCTCGGCGATCTCCCGTTCCAATTCACGTTGCCGGACCAGCACACGCTCGCGGGCCTTGTGCATCGCATGACTGAAGAAGGTGATGGCCAAACTGACCACGAAGTAGCTGCCCAATTCCAGAATGTCGCCAACCGTTCCAATCCCCAGCAGGTAGTGAGGGGTGACAAAGAACCAGTCCACCGCCAGATAGCCCAAGACCGTGCACAGCAAGGCCGGTCCCAAACCGCCAAACCAGGCCACCACCGTGACGGCTACGAAGAACGTGAAATAGGGCAGGCGATCGTGGAGGTAGGGATCTACCGCCATGCGTGCCAGCAGCGCCAGGACCACGCCGACCACGGCCGCACCGTAACGCACCACTGCCGATTGCATACGGTTCATGTGCAGGACCTTCCTGTATTCGCCATTCGGACCGTCCCGGGGCGATGAATCCTTCGCCTCCCGGGGCAACCGCAAACCGATTTGCCGAAAGACCGCCAAAGAATCGTAACTTCATAACGATACCATGTTTCTCGGCGAATCCTATCGGGGCCGGCCCCTATGAAAATATAGGGGATTCCCCTAGGCTTTTCGCCGAATTCGCCGGATGCGATGCGCCCCGGACGCCGCGTTCTAGACGCCGGCTTGCGGGGCGGAGGGCGGCTGCGGTGCGCGGCGTCCGCGCCGCCAGAGTCCGTAGATTCCCACGCCCAGGAACGTCAACCCCAACAGGCCGATGATCAGTTGCAGCAGATGGGTGCGGACCCACGGAATCCGCCCGCAGTAGTAGCCCAAGGTCAGGTGGAACACCGTCCAAATCATGCAGCCGACGGCATTGTAGAACAGGAACTTGGGGTAGCTCATCACGCCCATGCCGGCCAGCGTCGGGGCCACGGCACGGAGGAAGGGCACGAACCGGCACAGAAGAAGCGTCACGGCGCCGTACCGCTCGTAATAAGCGTGGACTCGCTTCAGGCGATGGTGATCCGGGGAGTCTTGCCGCAGTTTGTGGTGGGGAAAGATCAAAATCAGCACGAAGCCCGCCAGGTAGTTGAGCGTGTCGCCGGCGACGGCCGCTGGGACAAGCAGCAGCACCAACCAGCCGAAGTTCAGCGAGCCCTTGGCCGCGTAGGCGCCTGCGGCCAGCAGCAGCGTTGCGCCCGGCAGAAACGCCGTGAACAGCGAAAAAGACTCCACGAAGATGACCGCGAAGAGGATCAGGTAGGCCCACGTGTGGTAGGTCTGAATGATCTCGCCAAGACGCTGGTCCAGTCGTCCGAAGAATTCCCAGGAGATGGCAGCAATCATGAGCACCGGACGGACCTCCGTGGCCTGTAAGGGATCCTTGGGCCCCGTGCAAGCCAAGGTAGTCGCACGCGATTGAGGGAACGGCACACCCGAACGTCACACGTCGGAGGAATCCTAACGCTTCGCGGTGGATTTCTCCAGCCCTTGCAGGATTCCCCCGGCCACCGCGGCGGCGGCGGCTGAGACTTCCGGAGAGCACGACTGGCCCCACTCCCAGCGGGCCGGCTGAATGGCCACGACCGTAATCCGGCAGTCCAGGGACGTGCGGAGATACTCCGTCAGGACGTTGAGGGGCAGGTTGTGCGTCGAGAAGGAGCCGGCATCGGCGATGGTCCGCGGGTCGATGACCTTCACACTTCCGGGGGCCAGGCCCATCTCCGCGGCGTCGATCACGATCACGTGGCTTGGCCGGAAGGCCTTGATCGGGCCGGTCAGGTTCTCCGGCGCCGTCCCGCCGAGGAATATCTTCAGCTTGGGGAGTTTGGTCTTAGCGGCCAGGGAACGTTTCAGGGCCTCGGCGGCGAGCAATCCAGCGGCGTCGTCGCCGCGGAGCTCCGCCCCCACCGCTAGGACGGCGACGCGCTTAGCTCCCTGAAGATTTGTTCGCAGCTTCCGGACCAGGCTTGGAGGGCTGGGGCGCTTGGGCATGGGTCTCCGTCGGCGGGGCGCCTTGGGTGGTCTTGAGCTTGCCGCGGTCCAGTTGGGCCAGCTCGAATTCTTCGGTCATCTCCAGCGCCATCTTGGGGCAGGAGTCCACGCACTGGCCGCAGGAAATGCAGCGGCCCAGGTCGATGTCGGCCTCGAACTTCTTGGGGGCGACCGTGCGAATCACGATGGCGTCCGTGGGGCAATCCTTCATGCACAGCCGGCAGCCGATGCACCGTTCGGCGTAGAATCGCAGGCGGCCACGGAACTGAGCCGGCATGTGCACCTTGACGTACGGATAGAGCACGGTCGCCGGCTTCCGCACGGCGCTCCGCAGCACCTCCCGGAGCATTTTGCCGGGTTTTTTCATTTCAAAAGTCCCTTCGCCACCAGGTCCACGACCACTTGCGCCAGCGCCACCGGCGCGGCGATCTGCCAGCAGAAGTTGATCATCTGGTCCAGCCGCAGCCGGGCCATCACGGTTCGCAGGACCGACAGCACGCACACGACGGCCAGGACCTTGGCGGCGTACAGGCCGAAGCCCGCCGCGCCGCCCCAGGCCGCCCCCAGCCGCTGCGGCAGGTCCAGCCCGAAGGGCAAAAACACGGCCGCGATGAGGGTCGCGCCGACGACCATCTCGACGTCGAGGGTCAGCCGGAACATCGCCAGCAGCCGGCCGCTGTATTCCGTGAAGCTCCCGGCCACGATTTCGGTCTCGGCCTCGGGGATGTCAAACGGCACGCGCTCCAGCTTGCCCAGCATCGCCACCAGGCACACGCCCAGCCCCGCCACGTTCAGCAGCATCCGCGCGGGGTGCTGGTGGTAGTACTGCGTCATCGAGCTGAGCGACCAGGTGTCGGCCAGCAGCGCCGGGGCCAGGATGCACAGGAACAGCGGAATCTCGTAGGCGAACAGCTGGATCACCGACCGCGCCGCCCCGATCATCGAATACAGCGAGCGGGAGTACCACCCGCCCAGGAAGAACGTGACCGTCGGGATCGTCAGCAGGTACAGCACCAGGATGAGGTCGCCTTCGAACGCGTAGGGCGCCCGCCGGCCCCACAGCGGAATGTACAGGAATGCCGTCGCCGCCGCCGCCAAGGCCACCAGCGGGACAAACTTGAAGATGCCCGTGTCGGCCTGCTGGGGGATGATCTCTTCCTTGGCCGACAGCTTGATCAGGTCCGCCAGCGGCTGGAACCACGGCGGCCCGATGCGATGCTGAAGGCGGGCGTACAGTTTGCGGTCCACGTATTCCGCCAGCAGCGAGAAGACTATGAGGAACGCCAGGCCCGGAAAGACCAGCATGTAAAACAGGTCCGAACCCATCAGGCGTCCTCCCCGCGGCGGAAGGTCTTGTTCAACTCCGTAAAATCGATTCCATGGTGCTGGTACCAGTGGATGCTGTACTCGCGCAGCTGCTGCCAGAACAGCACGCCGCTGCCACCCCGGTCGTCGGCGATGGAAATGAGGCGGTCGGTGCACGAGAAGCACGGGTCGATGGCGGCTACGACGATGGGCATGTCCGCCAGGTACCGGTCTTCGAGCATCTTGGAGACGGCCTGGACGTTGGCCAGCGTCGGGGCCCGCACCTTCACGCGTTCGGGCTTGTCGGTGCCGTTGGCGCGGACGTAGTGCACGTCCTCGCCGCGCGGGGCCTCGTAGCGGCTGAGGGCCTCCCCCGCCTGTACTTTGCGCGGGGCCTTGACGGCGATCGGGCCGTCCGGCAGGTTCTTCAGCACGAAGCGGACGATCTTGTAGGACTCCATCAGCTCCCCGACCCGCACGAGCGTCCGGCCGTAGACGTCGTTGCAGTCGCTGGTGATAACCTCGAAGGGGATTTCGCCGTAGGCGGCGTAGGGGTCGTCCTTGCGGACGTCGCGCGGGATGCTGGAGGCCCGGCCGGTGGGGCCGACGGCGCCCAGCCGCAGCGCGTCCTCGTGCGACAGCACGCCGACGTTGCGGAGACGCTTGATCAACGTCACCTCCTCGGTGGCGACGCCGATGTAGTACTTGGTCCGCTCCTCCAGGGCGTCAATGCCCTTGAGCACCTCGGCCTTCTGCGCGTCGGTGATGTCCCGCCGCACGCCGCCGAAGGTATTGATACTGTAGTTGACGCGGTTGCCCGTCAGCGCGGCCAGCAGGTCCATCACGATCTCGCGGTCGCGCCAGGTGTACATCAGCAGCGTGTCGAAGCCGACCTCGTGCCCCGCCACGCCCAGCCACAGCAGGTGGCTGTGAATCCGCTCCAGCTCGGAAATCAACACGCGGATGTAGAGGGCCCGCTTGGGCACCTCCAGGCCGGCGATTTCCTCCACGGCCTGGACGAAGCAGGTCGCGTGCGAGTGCGAGCAGATGCCGCAGATTCGCTCCGTCAGGTACAGGGCGCGGACGTACGTGCGGCCTTCGCAGGCCTTCTCGATGCCGCGATGGTTGTAGCCCAGCCGCACGCCCATCTGGAGAATCTTCTCGCCCTGGAGGGTCAACGTGAAGCTGGTAGGCTCCTTCAAGGCCGGGTGCTGCGGGCCGATAGGTATCTGAACGTGCTCGTCGCCGTTATGCATGGGGTTCCTCCTGGGATGGTCCCTCGCTGCCCTCGGACGGCTTCCAGTCTTTGCGGAGGGGGTACTGCCCGTCGGGCCAGTTGTCCGGCAGCGGATAGCGAGGCCCCGGCGGCAGGCCCTCCACGCGCATGCCAAGCAGGTCCACCATCTCGCGCTCGTACATCTCCGCGGCGGGGAAATAGCTCGTGACCGTCTTGAGAACGGGCTGGTCCTTCGGCACGGAGGTGCTGAGGTTCAGCACCACGCCGCTGGGCCGCGCCAGATGGTAGATCGTCTCAAAACACGTCCCGCCGTCCAGGCCGCTGATGGTGCACAGCATGGAAAAGCCCATCCGTCGGACCGCGTGGTCGAAGACTTCCGAAAATCGCTCGTAGGGAACCTGGGCGAAGACCCGCCGGGCCCGCGGGACACGGACGTTGCTGACGGCCTGCGGGAACGTCTTAAGCAATTCTGCTTGTACCGAAAGAGATTCTTCCATAGTGGCTTCTCACGTCTTGGGGGCAAGCACGGCCTGCGGGGCTGCCTGGTTTTTGGACGGCTTCGCCGGCGGGGCCGCTTCCGCCTCTTCCAGGCTCTTCAGCAGCTTCACGCAGCCGTCGATAATCGCCGACGGGCTGGCCGGGCAGCCGGGAATATACGCCGCCACAGGCAGGACCGTGTCGATGCCGCCTTTAACATTGTAGCAGCCCTGGAACACGCCGCCGCTGCACGAACAGGTCCCGATGGCCACGACGAACTTCGGCTCGGGCATCTGCTCGTAGATGCGGACGAGGCGGTCCTGAATCTGCCGCGTGACCGGGCCGGAGCACAGCAGCACGTCGGCGTGCCGCGGCGTGCCCTTCAACAGCACGCCGAACCGCTCCAGATCGTACTGGGGCGTCAGGGCGGCGATAATCTCGATGTCGCAGGCGTTGCAGGCGCCGGTGTTGAAATGCAATATCCACGGCGACTTCCGCCTGGCCCAGCCCACCATGCGTTGAATCAGCTTCATCATCTACCTCGAGTATAGCACCGACAGCCCCAGAATCGCGCAGCCGACGTAGATCACGGCGATCACGAACGACGTGATCGTCTCCACCGGCACCGTGGTCGCCATCAGGGCGATGACGTGCAGCACCGTGAAGAAGAAGGCGAACGGCAGAAACTGGCCGTAATCGGGCTGGATCATGGCGTCGGGGATGTCCTCGCCGCAGGCGTACGGCGCCAGCGCGCCGGCCGACTGCTTGCCGTGGCGGAACGCCAGCCGCGACAGGGCGTAGGAAAACAACACCACGGCCACGAGCACGATCACGAACGCCACGGGCGGTGAAAGTACGGTTATGGCACCCATAGATTAACCTTTGATGTCTCGCAGCAAGGCCGTGTCCAGCGACTTCCGCTGGCGGTAGAAGCACAGGATGACACCGATGGCCACCACTACGACGGCCACCTCGATGATGATCAGCGTAATGGCCAGCGCCTGGGCCAGGGCGATACGGTGCACGGCATAGCCGGCCGTCACCAGCAGCAGCGTGACGCCCTTGGTCAGAACCTCCATGGCGATCAGGACACGGATGAGGTTCCGCGTGCTCACCAGGCTGTAAAAGCCCACGATCAGCACGCCGACCACGCCGAGGCCGAACAAGCTCGATAAGGCCATTTCCTGGCTACCCACGGTTGGTCTCCTTGACCAGGATGACGACGCCGAAGGCGCTGACCAGCAGTATCACGATCTGGCCGATCAGGTCGATGTGTCGCAGGTTCCACAGGACCTCGCGCACGCCGCCGGCGGCCGCGGCCGCCACAGGCGGCGGAACGTCCATCACCGGCCGGACGACCAGCAGCACGCCGCAGACCACCAGGACGAGGACCGGCAGCGGCCAGAACCGCCGCCACTTCGCGTGCCGCCGGACGGTCAGGGCCTCGGTATCCAGGCGCCGCGTCAGACCGATCACGCTGATGAAAATCACGGGAATCAGCCCCGCACAGACGGACAGTTCGAACACCGCCGCCAGCGGTGCGTTCAGGCGGAACATCATGATGGACACCACCAGGCTGGCCACCGCCAGTCCGATGGCCGACCGCAGCACGCGGGCTGCCATCACCGTCACCAGGGCGGCTAGCACCAAGCCGATCACCAGAATGATGTCCAGGCTCGTCATGGCGTCTGGGTTAATACCCTCCATGCAGCCGCAGTAGGAACGTGTTCGCCAGGAACGGGAACGCCAATCCCACCGCGATCGTCAAGCCGGCCAGGATAATCTCCGGCACGGACAGCCACGCCGTCGCCTCGCGCACGCCGGCCAGGGACGGCAGCGTCTGGCCGAAGAAGACCCGCCGCTGCCAGACCAGCAGGTACGCCAGCGTCACGACGCTGAAGAGCACCGCCAGTCCGGCGTAGAAGTAAAAGCCCGCTTGCCACAGGGCTACGATAATCAGCAGTTTGCTCCAGAACCCCGCCAGCGGCGGAATCCCCGCCGTCGAGAGGATGCCGACCACCGACGTGGTGCTCGTCAGGGGCATTCGCCCGCCCAGGCCGCCCAGGCGGGTCATGTCCGTGGTCCCCAGCCGCTGCTCGACGGCGGCGGCATTGACGAACAGCAGGCTCTTGAACACGGCGTGATTGAACACGTGGAAGATCGCCCCCGCGATGGCTAAGTCCGTCCCGCACCCCAGGCCCAGGACGATGTACCCCACCTGGCTGATGCTGGAATAGGCGAGCAGGCGCTTCATATCGGTCTGGCCCAGGGCGGCCAGCGCCCCCACCACGATGGACACCGCCCCCACCAGCATCAGCACCTGGTTCAACGGCAGGCTGGGCGGAAAGACGGAAATCGTCAGGCGCAGCAGGGCGTAGATGCCGGAAACCTTCGTCACCACGCCCGCCAGCAGCACGGACGTCGGCGCCGGGGCCGCGGAATAGGCCCCCAGCACCCACCCGTGGAACGGCACCAGCCCGCCCTTGATGAACAGGCCGCACAGGAACGCTCCCAGGGCGATCCGGGCCGGCAGCATCTTGCCGGAGGTTTTTAGCGCGGTCGCGACGCTGTCGAAGTCCACCGCGCCGGTCATCATCAGCAGCAGCGCCACGGCCGAGAGCATGAACACCGTCGCCGTGGCCGAGAGGATGATGTATTTGAACGCGCCTTCCAGGGCGTGCTTCTGGCGGCTGAAGGCGATCAGGATGAACGAGGCGATGGACGTGACTTCCAGGAACACGTACAGCGAGAACAGGTCGGTCACCAGGACCATGCCGTTCATGCCAATCATGGCGACCAGAAGGACGCTGACGTAATTGCTCCGGCGCCGCGCGTCGGCGAGCATGGGCTGGACGACCATGGCTGCGGCGGCTAGCGCCAGCCCGATGGCCAGCAGCATGACCAGGCTCAGGTTCGTCAGCCGCAGGTTCAGATGCAGAACATTGTCGATGAACCCGGCCCGCGACAGCACGGCAGCCGGCGTCGCCGCCACCACCGCCGCCTGCACCGCGCCCAGCAGCGCTGCCACGACCGCGCCGCGGCGGCGGAGGAACTCCGCGCCGGGCAGGTTCAGCAGCACCACGGCCGCCAGCGGAACCAGGATGAACCACTCAAGCACCGACATACTCCTTGGCTATTTGGTTAAAGCGCTTTAATCAGGAACCACACGACCGCCACCGCGCCGCCCAGGCACCACAGGACGTACAGCGAGTAGCTGCCGGTATTCGTCAGGCGGATGGCCCCCGTGAACAGGCCGGTGACGTTCACCACCAGGCCGTCGTAAATCCAATCCACCAGGCGGTCCAGTTTCCAGCCGATCCACCCCACCACGCCGACCAGGCCCAGGCCCCAGTCGTAGGGGTCAAACCAGCGTTTGGCCGCTTTGTCGTAGATGGTCCGCAGGACCGGGGCGCGGTAGATGTGGTCCACCGCGTGCAGGCCGCTGCCGTAATGCAGCGTCCCGCCGATGTGGTTGAGGATCGCCAGCGTAATGGCCAGCGTCGTGAAGCCGGCCAGCATCCAACTGTGCGGGAGCAGGCCCGCGAAATCCCCCTCGGCGCCGACGGCCACGCCCGGCTGGATCAGGTACCGCAGCGGCAAGGCGTTGTACAAGCCGAACACCAGGCACGCCCCGGCGATCACGAGCATCGGCACCAGCATCGGCCAGGGCGATTCCTTCACCGTGTCGTGCTGAGGATTTCGCCGGCCGAGGTAGGCCGCGTGGCCGAGCTTCAGGAACGAAGCCGCCGTCAGGAACGTGCCCACCACGGCGGCGAGATAAAAGATCAGGCCCCGGTGCAGCGCGCCTTCGTACACCAATTCCTTGGAGTAAAAGCCGTTGGTCAGCGGCACGCCGGAGATCGACGCGGCCGTGATGATGTAGCACAGGAACGTCAGGGGCATTTTCCGCCCCAGGCCGCCCAGCTCCGTCAGGTCCGTCGTGCCCGTGCGATGCTCCACGCTGCCGCCGGTGAAGAACAGGCAGCTCTTGTACAGGGCATTGTTGATCATGTGGAACAGGCCGCCGATGATCCCCACCGGCAAGGCCGTGCCCACGCCCAGGACCATGTACCCCACCTGGCTGATGGCGTGATAGGACAGCAGCCGCTTGTAGTTTTTCTGCACCAGCGCCATGGCCACGGCCAGCAGGATCGTCACCGCCCCGACGATCATCATCAGCGTGCTGAGCCAGGACTGCGGCGGCAGGCGGAACATGTCCACCACGATCCGCGTGAGGAAATAGATGCCCAGCAGCTTCTCCAGGCTGGCCGGCAGAAAGGCCATGAACGGCAACGGGGCGTCCACGGCGGCGTCGGGAATCCAGGAATGGAACGGCATCGATCCGGCTTTGGCGATTGCCCCGATCATCAGCAGGACCATCGCCAAAGCCCCCAGCCCCTCGCCGGCCAGGTGGATCTGCGAAATCGTCAGCGTCCCGGCCTTCCAGCCCGCCAACGCGATGCCCATCATCAGGCACAGGTCGCTGACGCCGACGATAATGAAGGCCTTCACCGCCGTGCGCCACGCCCCCCGCCGGCCGATGGCAATCAGGCCGAACGTCACCATCAACATCCCCTCCCAGAAGAACAGCATCGCCACTAGATGGTCGGCCAGCACCGCGCCGTTGGCCATCGTCACCGCCAGCAGCAGATAGACGTAGAATTGCACGCCGTGAGGCCGCTCGGCCATGAACTTCCAGCAATACAGCGCCACCAACAGCGCAAAGCCCGCCGTCGCCAGCAGGATGAACGCGCTGAAGGCGTAAAGCCGCAGGGCTAAGTCCAGCCCCATCCCGGCCCAGGGCACCGTCAGGCGGATATCCGCACCGCCGGAGGCCGCCTTGAACATCAGGGCCGCCGCAATCAGGTTGATCAGCGTAGCCACCAGGACGATGCCCGCCCTCAGCGCGTTAAACCGCCTGCCGGCCAGCAGGACCAGCACCGCCGCCGCGGATGGCACGATAATCGGAACCCATAAGGTTGATGCGTTCATTGTCCGAATCCCGGCAACTGAGCCACGGCTGACAACGCAAACTGAGACGAGGGGTTAATCCACAGCCCGGCGACCAGGCTCAAGGCCGCCAGGGCGACCACGCAGGCCACCATGACGCGGGAACCTTCCTTTGCCGGTACCTTGGCCTCGCCCAGGAACACCATGTGGAAGACTCGCAGCAGGTACACCAGCGTCAAGATCGCCCCGGCCAGAAAGACCAGCGTCATCCCCAGGTGCCCGCCCTGGAGGCCGCCGCTGATGACCATGTACTTGCTGAAGAACCCGCCCAGCGGCGGAATGCCCATGACGGAAAACGCGCACAAGGCGAACGCCCCCGCCGTCAGGGGCATCGTGTGAATCAGCCCGCCCATCTGGCGGATGTCCTTGGTGTGGGTCCGCTGCTCCACGATGCCGGCACAGAGGAACAGGCCCCCTTTAGCCAGGCCGTGCATCAGGATGTACAGCAGCCCGCCGACGACGCCGATCCGGCTGCCGCTGGCCAGGCCCAGGAAGATGAAGGCGATCTGGCTGACGGTGCTGTAGGCGATGATGCGCTTCAGGTCCGTGTCCACCAGGGCCGCGCAGGCGGCTATCAGCGCGCTGGCGGCCGCGACGGCCAATACGGCCGAGTGCCAGAACGGCGAGAGCGTCAGCGTGGCCAGGAACAGCCGCGCAAAGACGTACACGCCGATCTTGACCAGCACGGCCGCGTGCAGCAGGGCCGTCACCGGGGAGGGCGCGACGCCGGCGTCCGGCAACCACGTGTGGAACGGCAAGGTGGCCGACTTGGAGAGGATGCCCAGCAAGATCAGCACCACCGCCGCGCTCGGGGCGTATCGGCCCGCGAACGACTGGCGGATGACCGATAAGTCCAGCGAACCGGTCTGGGTCCACAGCAGGATGAAGCCCAGCAGCATCGAGACGGCGCCGAAGACGGTCACCAGAAAGGCCTTGTCCGCCCGGATGACGTGCTGCTTCTCGCGGAAGAACCCGATGAGCCGCCAACTGGTGATGGCGGTGATCTCCCAGAAGACGTACAGCAGGATCAGGCTGCCGGAGAACACCAACCCCATCATCGCGCCCAGGAACAGCACCACCATCACGTAGTACTCGTTCTGGTACGGATAGGGGCGGATGTAGTCGGCGGAATACAGGACGATGATCGAGCTGATCAGCGAGGAGACGATGGCCATGAAGACGGCCAGGCCGTCGGCGGAGAGGGTGAAGTCCATGCCGACGGGCGTATGGAGGCGCATCTCCATCGTCTGGCCGCCCCAGACCATCGGCACCAACGCCACCGAGCACACCAGCGCCGCCAGCACCAGCAGAAACGCCACCGCGTTCCTCAAACGCGTTGAGATCGCCGCCGCCAGGGGCAGCAGCAGCACCGACCCCAATACGGGGCAACCCACAGCGGCCAACAGCAGGAACTCAGGACTCATAAGGGCTTCGCACCTAAGGTCTAGCTAATAAAACAAGACCGGGGCGGGGCAGTGTACAAGATTCCAAACCCGTGCACAAGAATAAGACCCCTGCCGGCGACTACTTTTTTTCACCGCCCCGGCGGCGGCGAACCTGCCGGCCGGTAGGCAGGTCAAATAGAGCTTGAACCTTCGCGGGACGTGCAGGTAAATAGGCCTCTGGCGAGGCGGAGAAGCCGGCATCATTAAATAAATGTACGTGCGAGTCTGATTATGAAACTGGCGATGATCGGTTCCTACGGCCACACGAGCATCGTGCTCAAGAGTTCCGCGTTGCGCGACGTGGAGCTGGCGGCCGTGGCACGCTACGGCCCGCAAGACAAACTGCCGTTCGTCGGCAAGAGCAAGGTCACGCCGGCCAGCACGCCCGTCTTTGACGACTACCGCAAGATGCTCGATGAGGTCCGGCCGGAAATCGTCAGCGTGTGCATGCCGCTGCACCGCAACGCCGAGGCCGCCATCGTCGCCGCTCAGCATGGCTGCCACATCCTCAGCGAAAAGCCCCTGGCCACGACGCTGGAAGACCTGGAGGCCCTGCGCTTGGCGGTCGAAAAGGCCGGCGTGCGGATCTGCGCGATGTTCCAGATGCGCGGCCAGCCGGTTTTCCAGGCCGTGCGGAAGATCGTCGCCGAGGGAAAAATTGGCAAGCCCATCCTGGCCTTCGGGCAGAAGTCCTATCCCTTCGGCCAGCGGGACGAATTTTTCCGCCGCCGGGAGACCTACGGCGGCACGATCCCCTGGGTGGCCATCCACGCCCTGGAGTTCATCAGCTACTGCACCGGCAAGGACTACGCCAAGGTCGCGGCCATGCACTCGAATGAATCTCTAGCCGGCTGTGAGGCGGAGGACAACGGCGGCCTGCTGCTGGAATTCGCCGGCGGCGGGCACGCGATCATTTCGTTCGATTACCTCCGGCCCATGGCCGAGGGCGTCAAGCGCCGCCACGGCGACGACCGGCTGCGGATCGCCGGAACCGCCGGCATCGTGGAGGTCGTCGAGGAAGGCACGCGCGTCGTGCTCATGACACCCGCCGACGTCCAGGACGTGCCCCTGCCGCCGGGTCGCGACCTCTTCGCCGAGTTCCTGGCCTCCATCCGCGAGGGGAAAGAGTGCCTGGTGACGCCGGAAGAATCGTTTCGTATCACCGAGGTGGCGCTGAAGGCCCGGGCGGCGGCGGACAGCGGTGCGGCCATCAAACTGTAGCGGCCTGTAGCGGAAAAATCGCGCCCGTCCGGCAAACGGAGACCGCAATGAGGTGGCGGATCAGTCTCTACGTCGTGGCGGCCCTGCTGATCGTCGGCAGCACGTGGTTAATCTTCGGGTGGGGCTGGCAAGTCCACCGCGTCCAACGGACCCACCGCCAGGACACCCCCGCCGCTTATCAGTTCCTGACAAAAAAAGTTCTCCTCCCCCTGGCGGCCGACGAGCCACTCACCCGCCGGCAGGCGGAGGAGGACCTCGACGAGCTGGAATGGCTGCTGGAGAACCGCTACGCCTACCTGCACCTTCGCGACGTGGACTATCGGGCGGCCCTGGACGCCATCCGCGCCTCGGCCGCGGAGGGCACGCGGCGGTCCACGTTGGCGTTGCAGATCGCCAAGCTGCTGTGCCTGTTCGGCGACGGGTGCAGCTCGGTGGCCGAGCCGAGCCCCGACGACCTGTGCCCCGGATTCCTGCCCTTCCTTATCGAGGAGGTTGACGGACGGCTGGTGGCCCTGAAGGCCGACCGCTCCGGTTTCGTGGACGACCGATGCCCCTTTCTGGTCGCCCTGGACGGGCTGGCCGTGTCGGAGTGGCTGGCGGCGGCTGAAACGTTGAGTCCCAAGGGCTCCCCTCCATCGGAGCAGCAACAGACGCGGCGGAATCTCCGCTACATCGGCTGGCTTCGGGCGGAACTGGATCGGCCGCCGGCTCCCACCGTCACGGTGGCGGTGGAGTCGCAGGATTGGCAGCAGAATCACCGTCTCCAGCTCGACGTGCTTCGCGAGAAGTCGCCTGACGCCGCGCCGGCCGCCGTCGTCGCAGAGTTGGCGGATTCCATCGGCTACATCCGCTTGGCCGCCACGATGCAGGAGGACGCTAAGTTTCTAGCTTGGCTGGGCGAGGCGATGGAGCGGGTGCGTCCGACGCGCGGGCTGATTATCGACGTCCGCGGCTATGGCGGCAGCCATGTGCCGCTGATGACCTTGCTGCCGTATTTCCTGGACCCTTCCGGGGCGCCGAGGGTCGTGAACGTGGCCGCGCCGCGGGCCCGCACGGCGAAATCGGCCCTTATCTTAAAGGAACGGCGGCTTTATCCCCCGGATCAGCAGGGCTGGACCGCCGCCGAGCGCCTCGCCCTGCAAGACTTCCGCCAGAGTTTCAAACCGGCCTGGTCGCCGCCGGATGTTCAGCCGCGCTGGCACTATTGCGTGGTGTCGCCGGCCGCCGGCCCGCCTAAGTATCACTACGCCGGGCCGGTGGTCATCCTGATGGACGCCGCCAGCTGCGGCGCGGCGGACATCTTCCTGGGCGCCCTGGAGGGCCTGCCAAACGTGACCGTGCTCGGCACACCCAGCGGCGGCGGCAGTGACGGGTGTTGCGACTACCGGCTCCATCACAGCGGCATCCAGGTGCGGCTGGCCTCCATGGTTTCCTACGGGCCGACGGGCGAGCTATACGGCGTTGCGGGCATCCAGCCGGACGTGCTGGTCAAGTCGACGCTGATGGATCTGGGCAGCCAGAACGATCCGCAATTGTTCGCCGCCCAGGAGCTGCTGAAGTCCAAATTTGCCCCGCCGCCGTGAGGAATTAGAACAGCTGTCAACACTGGCGCGATGATCGAATTATAGTTAGTCTATGCGAGGCGCAACATGGACAAATGTATCGACCGTGTACTCAATGTCTTGATGGTCACTGCGACATTCCTTGTTGCTGCGATTGCCCTCTTCAAAGATTGGATACTCCACCGTTTCTGGCCGCCTAAGCTTGATATTACCCCATACAGCCTCACCGGTATCCTTGTTGACACCGTGGCTCTACAGACAAGCCAGAAGGGGCGCGGCAGGTGGTATTCTCTCGCTGTTGTGAACAGGCGTCGATGGAGGACACCACGTAAGTGCCAAGTGCTCCTGGTGGGCGTAAGTCGTCGCAACCCAGTTAATGGGCGGTTTGATAAGCAGGACCTAGCGTGTCCGCTACCTCTGTATTGGTCGCCAGCTAAACAAGCTAGCGACTTGCAGACGATACTCCGCCCAACGGTTTTTGACTTTGTCTACCTATTGGAAGGAGACCAAGCTGTACGACCTGGGGTCCGCTATCAGTCATTCGATTTCGAGGGGAAGGGTTTTGTGGGTCCCAACCAGGCTTGCCGCTACGAACTCGAAGTGGTGGCGGAGGCCTTCATTTCGCAGACAACGTGTATCTACGAAGTCGCTTGGGACGGGGAGTGGCATGACAGCGACAGTGAGATGAGCAAACACCTCAAGATAACGCGATGCTCGAGCTTGACGTAGCCTTGTTGGGTGGTCGGTTTTGCTGCCCACGAGAACCGCGATTACATTTGCAGCAACCCTACATATCTTGAAAGGCTGTTTCTTCTTCGCCGTCTTCGAGGGTGCCGACAACCCCAACAAGGTCCCCTTTAGACCAGTGCAACGCGTATCTCATCGCCGTTCCTTCGGATCACTAGTTCGCCGTGTTGCCGCGTCTCCCTCCACAACAGTTCGTATACGGCCAACGCTCTTCGTATCACCTCAGTCAGGCTGTCCGCCTCCGTTTCCTCTCGGAGTTCCTCGAGTCTCCGACGGACTTCCTCGCGCATTTCCAGGTTCAGTCGCGTCGTTCGGCCTTGTTTTCCCAATCTTGGCATCGCGCCTATTTCCAACAAAAACGGCCAGTACTCCTAGCCCACACAACATACCTGCGATGGCCAACCCCGCAATCAGATTTATCGTCGTGAGCCGTTCGCTTGCTTCAATGAAACGCCCAGCCAGAAGGAAGAGCAATACAGCGATCAAAATAGGCAGTGTGTCCGGCAGGGGGCGGTTACCCAACACCTGTAACAGCGAACTGATCGACCACTGCCGATGCTCGAATAGCCCATCGAAGGCCGCATAATCAGGGCGTACGGTGTCACGTTGCTGACTACTACCTCTGTCCTCGTCCATGCCGACCGGCCTCCCACACAGGAGGCCGACGGCATAAACGCAGTCGCAGGCTCACGACGAACATGATCGTGGGCTCCTGTGAATGCGTTCTGCCTGGTTTGGGGACCGCGTCTCTCCAAGTACCAAGTCACCCACAGGAAGAACGTTTTCGTCAAGGGGGCTTCCCTCTGGCACGGTTGCGACAACACATCGCCGCCGCGTTGACGTCGGGCTCCCAATCGTGCAGTTAAGAGAGACGCTCGTGGTACTCCTCGGTCCCGCACGGTCACAAGCAAGCAGCGACACCCTGCCATCGTGGCGCTCTTCAGAATGCTTGCCTGTCTTCCACGTCATATGCGCATATTATGCACACAAGCCATCTAGAGTCAAGCCTTTTCCTCAAGAAATCTGCACCTTATTATTTGCGGATCCCCTAACAGGCAAACTTTTCGGGCGGGCAGTTCCTGCGGCCCACGATCCTGGCGTGATCCGGCGAATGACCGGCTTGCCCACGGTTCTTGCGGCCGGGGCGGAAAGGGTCTATACTGTCCAGCTCAGTAGACAACCTCTAGAGGAGCACGACTCCCATGAAAGAATACCAAGGCAAGCTGGTCGCCCCGGCCAAGGCGAAGTTCGCGGTGATCGCCAGCCGGTTCAACGAGTTCGTCACCGCCCGGCTGCTTTCTGGCGCGACGGACGCCCTGGCCCGCCACGGCGTGGCCGAGGGCAACGTGGACGTGGTCTGGTCGCCGGGCAGCTTCGAGATGCCGGTCATCGCGCTGCGCCTGGCCGAAAGCGGCCAATACGCCGCCGTCATCTGCCTGGGAGCGGTCATCCGCGGCGGCACCGACCATCATCAGTACATCGCCGCCGAGGCGGCCAAAGGCGTCGCGGCAACGGCCATGAAGACCGGCGTGCCGTGCATCTTCGGCGTGCTGACCTGCGAGACCATCGAGCAGGCCATCGAGCGGGCCGGGGCCAAGGCCGGCAACAAGGGCGCCGAAGCCGCCGCCGCCGCCATCGAGATGGTCAACCTCCTGTCGCAACTGCCCCGAGCCAAATAGCCGTGAGCTTCCGCCACAGGGCAAGACGTTTAGCGCTCCAGGGCCTCTGCTGCCTGGACGTCCAGGGCGCCCGGGCCGGCCAGCAGGTGCGCCAATTTATCGACGAGAGCGTCGAGGCGCCGGCCGTGCTTTCCACCGCCCATCAGCTCCTGGCCGACACCCTGGCCCAGCAAGCCGACTGCGACGGCCTGCTCGTCCGGCACGCCAAGCACTGGGACTTAGCTCGCCTGGCGCTGGTGGACCGCAACATCCTCCGCCTGGCCGTCTGCGAGCTGCGCGAAGGCACCACGCCGCCCAAGGTCGTCATCACCGAGGCCATCCACCTGGCCCAGGAGTTCTCCACGGCGGAAAGCCCCCGCTTCGTCAACGGCGTGCTGGATGCCATTATGAGGGAGTTGATAGGGAACGTCCCGCCTGCCGATCAGACGGTTGAATCATCCGGCGATGGCCCCGCGCCGCCGAACCTGCCTACCTGCCTACCGGACAGGCAGGCCGGTCAGGCAGGACCCGAAATCCAAAATCCGAATTCAGAAATTCACAATCCACAATAGCCCATGGCCTTATTCAAGAACGCCATCCAGAAGCTCACCGCCGGCCTGGCCCGCACGAGGGAGAAGTTCGTCTCGTCGCTGCGGTCGATGCTCGCCGGCCGGCAACTGGACGCCGAGCTGCTGGAGGAGTTGGAGGCCAAGCTCATCCAGGCCGACCTGGGCGTCGCGGCGTCCCGAAAGATCCGCGACGACCTCCAGGCGGCGTACAAGGACAAGCGCATTGAGCGCGGCGACCAGGTGTTGCCGTTCCTGAAGGAGGAGCTCAAGAAATGCTGGCCGCCGGCGGACCTGAGCGTGCGCTTTGCGCCACAAGGGCCGACGGTGATTCTGGTGGCCGGCGTCAACGGATCGGGCAAGACCACTTCGGTGGCGAAACTGGCCTGGCAGTTTCAACAAGATGGCAAAAAAGTCTGCCTGGCCGCGGCGGACACGTTTCGCGCGGCCGCGGTGGAGCAACTAACCATCTGGGCCAATCGCATCGGCGTGGATATCGTCAAGGGCAGCGGCGGCGATCCGGCGGCCGTGGTCTTCGACGCCTGCGACGCCGCCATCGCGCGGGGGGCCGACGTGCTGCTGGTGGACACCGCCGGCCGCCTGCACACCCAGGACCACCTCATGCGCGAGCTGACCAAGGTCCGCGACGTCGTGGCCCGCAAACTTCCCGGCGCGCCGCACGAGGTGCTGCTGGTTCTGGACGCCACCACCGGCCAGAACGCCATCAACCAAGCCAAGGCCTTCACGGCCGCCATCAACGTCACGGGCATCTTCCTGGCCAAGCTGGACGGCACGGCCAAGGGCGGCATCGTCGTGGCCATCCGCAACGAGGTGAACCTGCCGGTCAAATTCGTGGGCATCGGGGAAACTTACCAGGACGTCGAACCGTTCGACCCCGACCAGTTCGTCGAGGCCCTGTTCGCCTAAGCCGCCCCTCGCTTCGCCCGGCGGCTGATTCTTGCCTTTCGCCAAGACCGGCGGTACCCTCTGAAACAACGTCCTGCCGGCGTACCCGGCAGCCTATCTCGGAAAGGGCAAGCCTATGTCACAGATTCCTGCTCAAGGCACACCGCCTGCTTTCGGTCAGCCCGGTCTTCTCATGGACTTCTTGAAGTTCAAGAAAATGGTCACGCCGATCGTGATCCAAGTCCTCTTCTGGGTCGGACTGGTGGCCTGCGTCATCTCGGCGCTGGTGTCGTTCGGCCAAGGTACGGGCGGAAGTATCTTAGCCGGCCTTGCAACGCTGTTGCTGGGCCCGCTGGTCGTCCGCATCTACTGCGAACTGCTGATCATCCTGTTCCGCATGCGCGATCTGCTGGAGGACATCCGCAACAACACCCGCAAGTAATTTAGCCTGAAGCGGGCAAGCGGTTGCACCGGATGGACCCCAAGGCGCCGGCCACAGCGACTGGGGCGAAGGTGTGGATTTGTTCGGCGTAGCGCCACGGGAACAGTGGAGGAATGGGGCTGTCAGCCATTATGGAAGGAACATCTTATGAGTGACTGGTTCTGCGTCATCCACGGGCAGCGGCACGGACCCAAACCGCTGAGCGAACTTCAGGATTGGGCCAAGCAGGGCATCCTCAAGCCGGCTGACCTGGTATGGACCGAAGGCATGGCTGGGTGGGTCCCGGCCGGGACGGTGCAGGGGCAGTTCGTCTTCGGCGCCGCTTCGCCGGCCATGCCGCCCTCGTCGGCCTATCCGACCACGACCACGGCCTATCCTAGCCCCCACCGCGGGGTGACCATCTTGGTGCTGGGCATCGTGGGGATAGCGTGCTGCTTTATTCCCGGCATCATCGCCTGGGCGATGGGCGAAAGCGACCTGCGCGACATGAAGGAAGGCCGGATGGATCCGGCCGGCTATAGTCTCACTCAGGCAGGCCGGATTTTCGGCATCGTGTCGGTGGTGCTCGCCGTCGCCTCGACCCTCATCGGCATCCTTTTGGCGATCACAGGCCACCTGGCCTCCTTCTACCATTTCCATGCGATCCATCGGTGGGGCTACTAAAACCGAAAGTATGCGCATGACGAGCGGTCTGACAGGAACGCCGCAGGCGGAGAGCCTCCCCATCGGCTGGCGGCTGCGCTGGCCGCTGTGGGCGATCGTCCTGGCGGCTGCCTGGGCCGCCGCGGTGGCCGCCGCTTGGGGGGTATCGGCGTGGACGGCCCAGCCGGTGACAACGTGCTTGTTCAAGCGAGTGACCGGTCTGCCGTGTCCCACCTGCGGCAGCGGCCGGGCGGCTTTGGCGCTGCTGCGCGGCGACGTGATGGGGGCCTGGCTGTATAACCCGCTGACGGTCACACTCGGCGCAGCCGCCGCCATCGTCTTGGCCACCGGCTCTGTCACAAGAAAGTGGCCTACGTTCCGCTTATCCAAATCGCAGAAGCGCTGGCTGTGGGTTGCATCGGCCCTGGCTGTGGCTGCCAATTGGACCTATCTCATCATTGCCGGACGCTGAGAATCGGGAAGGGTTAGTAAACCATGGCCGCGTGGTACTGCTATGTGGATGGGCAGCAGTATGGGCCGGTCCCGTTTGAAACGCTCAAGGAATGGGTAAGCCAGGGCCGCGTCAAGGCGACCGATTACATCTGGCAGGAGGGCACGCCTTCATGGGTAGTGGCCTCCAGCGTTCCCGGCTTGGCCATCTCCCCAACCGCCGCCATTGGCACAGGAACGCTCGTGCCGGTCGCTTCCCCCGGAGGCACGGGCGGGCGGATGTCGAACACGGACATCACCGCCGCCGCCCTAAAGGCCTTGCGAAGCCGCTGGGGCTTGCCCATCGGCTTTTGCGTGCTCTTCACGATAATAAGCGTCGCGGTGGGGTGCGTACCCATCCCCTATGCCGGCGCCTTGGTCTCGTTGATTCTTACTGGACCGTTGGAACTCGGCGCGGTCGTGTTTTTCCTCAGCTTCACGCGCGGCGGGCAGGCCGAAGTGGGCATGCTCTTTTCCGGCTTCCGTCGTTTCGGCGTGGCGCTGGGGGCGTACCTCCTGAGGGCCCTGTTCGTTTTCCTTTGGATGCTACCCGGAATGCTGCCCGGGATGTTGCTGCCCCTGCTCGGCTCGGTCATCCTGGGGGCGCCTTACTCTGACAGGAGAATCGAAACCCTCCAAATCATCGGCTTCATCGTCGCGGCCACAGGGATGGTCTTGACTCTAAGAGCCCAACTGGCGTACTCCCAGACCATGTATCTCCTGGCCGAGGATAGAACGCTGGGGCCGTTGGCGGCCATCCGGCGAAGCAAGCAGATGATGAACGGCCACAAGGTCAGGTTGTTTTTCCTGCAACTGAGGTTCGCGGGATGGGCGATCCTATGCATCTTTACCCTCGGCATTGGATTGCTCTGGTTGTGGCCTTACATGTATGCCTCCTTTGCCAAGTTCTACGACGACCTCCGCCCGCCGCTGCCCGTCGCCGCTGCCGTCCCGGCACTGCCACCGGTGTCCGCCGAACCCAAAAGCCCCGATCCTGCCTCGCCAGCGTAGGCGATGGGACTGCTGTTAAACGCAGCGGGTGCCATGCCTGGATTCGCACACGCAAGGCACCCGATGCCCATGGCCTCAATAGAACAGGAAGTTATTTCGCCTCTGCCGGGCCCACCACGAGAATCGTAAACGCGGCCTTGCCGCCCTCCTCAGCGGGAACCCTGCAAGGCAGGTAAATCCTATAGCCGGAAGAACCCATGGGGCCGGCGGCTATCGTTCGAGCGCCCTTGGCCGTCTTGAGCGTCTGAACCACGGTAAATTGGCCGGCTTCTTCCCGAACAGCCGTCAGCGTGCCATCGCCGCCGTCGGCGCTGAGGGCCAGTCCCACGGATGGCACAAAGGCCACGCCGTCCACGCCGGCCCCGATAGGCGCCGTCCCCAGCACTTTGCCGCTGTCGGCGTCCAGGATGACCATCATCTTGTTCCCGCAGCCGGAGAACAACCGGCGATGCTTGACGTCCATCGCCAGTCCCGTGGGCCCTTCACCGGGAGCGACGGACCAGTGGGCGATGATCTTCTGCTGCTTGCTGTCGATGGCCACTACTTCATGCTTGTCCTCCACATTGACATAGACGTGGCCGGCGCCGTCCGCGACGCCGAATTCCAACGCCCCGCCGACGTCCAAGGTGATGGGTTCTTGATCCAAGGCCGCCGGATCGATGAGGGTGACCTCGCCGCTGCCGTGATTGAACGCGTAGATTTTTTTGCTGGCCGGGTCGTAGAGTATCGCGTCCGGACCTTTGCCGGCCTTGATCTTCTGGAGGGTCTGAAGGGTTTTCAGGTCAAAGACGCTGATCGTGCCGTCCTTGCCGTTGGTGGCAAAACCTTTGTTCAATTCCGGCACCACCGCCACGCCGTGTACGCCGGGGGTATCGGCGACTTCGCCGAGCACCTTGCCGGTAGCCGCATCGAGCACCACGACGCGGGTGCCGTGCGGGACGTAGACGCGCTGGCCCACCGGATCGATCGTGATGTAGTCCCACTTGCCCTCGGTGCCTATCGGGAAAGTCTTAAGAACCGCCAGTTCGCCGGCCACGGCGGCCCGGCTGGCCGGCGCGGTCGTGGGGGCGGCGCTTAGACCCGTGAAAATCGCCAGGCTTCCGAAAGAAATCACCAAAACCGCAACGATGTGGCGTCTCATGCCCAATCTCCTTTATCCAGGATTCCTTATCCGATCTGACCTGCGGCTCGCAACCGCCGCGGAGTTGCAAATCTAAGTGCGGCCCGTCCACTTGCGCACCCTCCAGGCCGCCTGCGTGGCCAGGAGGGTGGTCAGGAAGACGGGCATTGTTAACGCCGCCCTGGCCTTCACGCGCCAGTTCAGGATCCGCAGCAGCTTGACCACCACCGCCGCGACGTGCAGCGGGCTGAAAAATCGCCGGTCAACCTTCTTATGAAGGGCCGCAATGTGCCGGGACGAGTACGTGTCGCTATAGACAAAGCCGTGTGAGTCAATGTGGTAACCGGGCGTCTGCTCGACCAGTGCGCCCAGACCCGAATACGGCTCGTTTCGCAGCCTGGAGACGTGGATCAGGCTCGCGCCGATCGACCGGGCGAACGGCGCGGTGGAGAGCATCTGCTCCTCCGTCTCGCCGATGTTGCCGACGATGAAATACGCGTTGACCAGCATCTTCGACTGGCGGAGCACTTCGAACCCTTGGCGGACCTGCTCGACGGTGAACCCCTTGCCCATTGACGCCAGTGTCGCGTCCTGCGTCGACTCCACGCCGACCATCAGGACGATGAATCCGGCCTGCTCCATCTTGCGGATGACGTCGGGGCGTTTGGCGATCTCCAATCGGGCGTTGACGATGTAGTGTTTGCGAATCCTCCGGGCGATCAGGAGGTCGCAGATTTCGGCGACGCGATCCGGCTGGTGGGTGAATATGTCGTCGATGAAGAAGATCACGTCGGCATCGATCTTCTCGATCTCGCCGACGATCGACCGGGGCGACCGCGGCGCCCAGCGCCGCTTCACGCCCCAGGGGTTGACCGAGAAGTTGCAGAATTTGCAATTGTACGGGCAGCCGCGCGAGCCAGCGACCATGTCGATCTTGATCCCCGTGCTCACGCCCTTGGTCGTCAAATAGTACGGACGCCGGCGCAAGTCGCGGGCAGGGAGCAGGTCCTCGTCCAGCGGCGCGTTGGCTCGCGGAGCGTTGTGCACCACCTGGCCGTCGTCCCCGCGGCGGCTCAGGCCGGCGATCTGTGACCAGGGGCGCCTTGCGGCGATCTCGGCGATCGCCTGCTCGCCGTCGCCGCAGACCACGGCGGCCACGTTTGGGCATGCATCCAGCCAGTAACGCGGGTTCTCGGTCGCCGCCCGCCCGCCCAGAATCGTCATCACCCTTGGGGGTAACGCGTTGATATCGTCGCGGATCAGATCGAACTCCTTCCGCCAGTTGATGGAATAGCAGACCAGGTCGGTGTCCGGCCTCAGGAACGGCTGGGTGCTCGGCGTGCGTTTATGCCGGAAGTTGATCAGGTCGATCCGCTGGGCGTACGGGCGCAGGGCGGCGGCAACGTATTCCAACCCCAACGGCGGGAAGGCCGTCAGCGACGATCGCGTCCGCCGATAGGGATAGACGCACAGGATATGGCGGAACGCGACGCTCGGTGATCCAGCAGTGCCCAGGTGGGTTCTCCTAGCATCTGTACCCCCGCGTAATTCAGTCTGCCTTATCTGGGATTTCATCCGGGATTTCTCACATAGCCCTGGCCCGCGACCATCGCGGGCCGTAATTCCGTGATTATCCATTATACTTACGGTTCTGCAAACATGTTCCGGCCCGCTTGGCGTTCTAAGGCCGCAGGTGCCAGGCACTCTGGCAAAAAATACCGCCTCGGCATGACCTGGGCGTCCCAGAGGCCCGTCTGCTAAAATCCCTCTTGTGGAGCCTGCGGAGAAAGACTTTGACATTGTCGTCATCGGCGGCGGGCACGCCGGCGTCGAGGCCGCCTGGGCGGCGGCGCGGATCGGTCTGCGCACCGCGCTGGTGACGCTGTCGCGGGGAACGATCGCGGCCATGTCGTGCAACCCGGCCATCGGGGGCATCGGCAAGGGGCAGATGGTCCGCGAGATCGACGCCCTGGGCGGCCTGATGGGCCTGGCGGCCGACGCCACGGCCATCCAGTTCCGCATGCTCAATCGCTCCAAGGGGCCGGCCGTCTGGGGCCCGCGATGCCAATCCGACCGCCACGCCTACGCCGCCTGGATGCAGCGGCAACTGACCGCCCTGCCCCGCTTGACTATTTTGGAGGCCCAGGCCACGGACATCCTCACGGAACGCGGCGCCGTCGTCGGCGTGCGAATCGTCCCTTCTCCACAAGATAACTCCGACCTACGACCTCCGACCTGCGACCTTCGACCTTCGACCTTCGAACTGTCGTGCCGTTGTGTCATCGTGACCACCGGCACGTTCCTTAATGGCCTGATGCATCAGGGCGAACGTCGCTGGCCCGGCGGACGGTATGAGGAGCCCGGCTGTTCCGCACTGAGCGATTCGCTGCGACGGGCGGGGCTGTCGCTGGAACGCTTCAAGACGGGCACGTGCCCGCGCCTGGCCGCGGCCAGCATCGACACCGCCCGCTGCACCCGCCAGGACGGCGACGACAAGCCGGCGGCGTTTTCGTTCCTCACCGGCCGCCTGGAGGTACAACAACTGCCCTGCTGGATCACGGCCACCAACGAAGAGGTCCATCGCATCCTCCGCGACAACCTGCACCGCGCGCCGATGTTCACGGGACAGATCCAGTCCACCGGGCCGCGCTATTGCCCCTCGCTGGAGACCAAGATCGTCCGCTTCGCCGACAAGGTCAGCCACCCGGTGTTCCTGGAACCGGAGGGTCGCGACACGGACTGGGTTTATTGCAACGGCATCTCCACCTCGCTGCCGGCCGACGTGCAGGACGAACTCGTGCATCGCATCGCCGGCTTGGAGCGTGCGGAGATTCGGCGATATGGCTACGCGATCGAGTACGACTATGCCCCGCCGACCCAACTGCGGGCCACGCTGGAGACCAAGGCCGTCGCGGGCCTGTTCCTGGCCGGGCAGATCAACGGCACCACCGGCTACGAGGAGGCCGCCGCTCAGGGCCTGATCGCCGGCGTTAACGCAGCCGCCCGGTGCCTGGGGTGCGAAGCGATGGTCCTGCGGCGCGACCAGGCGTACATCGGCGTCATGATCGACGACCTGGTCACCCGCGGCGTCACCGAACCGTACCGCATGTTCACCAGCCGGGCCGAACATCGCCTGCTGCTGCGGTACGACAATGCCGACCGCCGCCTGACCGCCATCGGCCGGGACGCCGGGTTGGTGGACGAGGCGCGATGGGCCGCCTTCTCCGCCAAGCGCGACACCGCCGACCGCGCGGCCGAGCTGCTCGCAGAGACGCGCCACGATGGCAAGTCTCTGGCGGAGTTGCTCCGCCGTCCACAGACGGATCTGGCGGACCTGCTAAGGTTAAAATCCGCCGGCCACGACGGTGAACTCGCCGCGCTGCTGGCCTCGCATCCCGCGGCCGTGGCCTCAGCCGTCACCGACGCACGCTACGGCGGCTACCTCGCCAAACAATCCATCGCCCTGCGACGCATGCAGGAGCTGGACGACAAGCTCATCCCGCAGGACACCGACTACGCGGCCGTCTCGCACCTGCGGCACGAAGCCCGCGAGAAGCTCACCGCCATCCGCCCCCGCACGCTCGGCCAGGCCTTGCGAATCAGCGGCCTCACGCCGGCGGACGTCACCGTCCTGGCCATCCACTTGGCCGCCCGAAACGGTCGCCCCAGGCACGGCGGCACCGTTCCCTATCCTTAATATAGGTAAGCTGTAAAAGGTAGAGAATCGTCCGAGGGGTCCCTCAGCTCAAAAAAGTGGAGATTTTTAGCCTCATATTCGTCAAGACTACGCAACAGCGGCTTTCAACAGGGGTTGCGAAAGGCACTGAAAATCGCGTTCTTTCAAGGTTTTTCTCAAGAAAGTCGAGCTTTGTTTAAGTCAAGGACGCACCTGTTCAGCCGCAAGCAAGGAAGGCGGCAGTAAAGTAGTGACGGACAGGGCGCAGTAAGGCCGACTGCGGGCCGTTCAAGGACGAGCAGCCCGCAAGGCGTTACTCGCCGAGGAACCCGCGACGCCAATCGCGGGAGCAGGTAAGTCAAGATGATCGAAAACATCCACGGAATTCAGGGGCCAGCGGCGGCTAAGCCGGTTGAACCGGCTGGGGCCGTCGTTCCGCCTAGCACAAATCCGGTCCAACCAGCGGGCATCTCGGACGTCGTGGAGATTTCCCAGGCCGCCAGGATGGCGGAGATGATCCAGAACATCCCTGACGTGCGGGTGAACGTCGTCGAGCGCGTCCGGGCCGAGATCGCCGCTGGGGTCTATGAAACGCCAGAACGGTTGGAGATCGCGATAAACAACCTCATGGATGAGCTGCTGAGTGAGATATAGCCAGTCCCTCGGCAGGATAAGACCGGATAGCCCCCAGGCACGGATGGATCCGTGCCTGCTTTTTTGCGCTTTTTTACGTATTCTTCGTAACTTGCCTTCCCAAACAGGCCTTTGAATGTTAAGTTGTATAAGGCTGGCAAAGTAAAAGGTCTGGGGAAAAGTAAGCCACTTTGCCGGCTATGGACGGTAACCTTGGTAAGCCGGGGTGGGGCAATCCGGCATGGATTTGGCTGCGGGTCTTGCCTAGGTAAGGAGGTGTGAAAATGCGCCAGAAGGCCGTTTACACCACAGGTGAGGCTGCGGAGATCTGCAATCTCTCGCAGCAGACGGTGATTCGGTGTTTCGACAGCGGACAGTTGCAGGGGTTCCGCGTGCCGGGCAGCAAGTTCCGCCGAATTCCTCATGAGTCTCTCATCCGTTTCATGAAGGAACACAACATTCCCCTGGAAGGGTTCGGCAACGGGAAGATCCGCGTCCTGGTAGTGGATGACGATCCGGAGATCGTCGAGCTGTTCACCGACGCGCTGAAGGCCGACGGCCGCTTCGACGTCGCCACCGCCAAGACCGGCTACGAGGCCGGCGTGCAGACCCAGCAATTCCGTCCGGACATCGTGATCCTGGACTTCATGCTTCCGGACATCAATGGCAACGTGGTCTGCAAGACCATCCGTGAGAATCCCCAGTTGAACCACATCAAGATTCTGTTCATCTCGGGCGTCGTCAATCCAGCCGACGTGGACCGCCTGATGCAAGCGGGCGCCGACGATTTTCTCAAGAAACCCTTCAACATTGAGAAGGTCATCGAGCGAATCCTGAAGCTGGTGAAGGCCTAAGTGGAACGTGAGGCCGCACTATGGCGGCTAAGCAAGTTCAACACGATCCCTGGGCGGCGGGACGCCTGACGTCGGCGCAACGGGAGGATCTGCTGCGTCGATTCAACGGTCGGGCGGTCCTGCCGTCGGTCGCGGTCGCCGTGCTGGAGGCGATGGAGCGCCAAATTTCCGCCGGCGCCGCCGAACTCAGCGCCGAACTCCTCGACATCGTTCGGTGCGATCCCCTATTGACCGCACGCGTGCTGTCGGCGGCTGCCTCGCTGGCCTCCCCGCCGATGACCCTGGCCGCAGCCGTCGGCGGCCTTAGCGCCGACGCGGTTCGCGCGGAACTGCTGGCCCTGGCGGCCATGAGCCCCAAGAAGGTCCACGCCGCCGGCCCCATGGTCCCCCGCCAACTCCAGCGTCACAGCCTGGCCGTTGCGCTGGCCGCCGAGATGATCGCCTCGCGGCTGGGCGGTACTATCGAGCCCGCGGAGGCCTATACCTGCGGCCTGCTACACGACCTGGGCAAGCTGGTCCTGGCCGCCGGGCTGCCTAAGAGTTTCCAGCGGGCCGCGGAATTGGCCACGGACGCGCACGGCGACATCAGCGACATGGAGCGCCAGGTCATCGGCATCGACCACGCCACCATCGGCCATCGCCTGGCGGAGATGTGGCGGCTGGCGCCGACCCTCGCCGAAATCATCTGGCTGCACCATCAGCCGCCGGCGGCCATCCCCGCTGCCGCGCCGGTCAAAATGATCGAACTGGTGGGCCTGGCCGACGCCGTCGCCCGCACGCTGCAATTGGGATTCTCGGGCAATTACGTCTTTGCGGAGTCCCTGGAGGAGCAGGCTGGCCGGCTGGGCCTGGCACCGCTGGCGGTGGAGGAAGTCTGCCGGCAGTTGCCAGCCGTGCTAGAGCACCGCGACCGCCTGGAAGAGTCTCCCGACGCCCACATTCGTCATCATCGTTCCGTCGCCCGCCTGGCGGCCAGGTTAGCCGACGTCCACGGGCACGTCCGCGCGCGGGCCGAGGAGGCGGAGGTCCAGGCCGACGCCTTTCGGCATCTGCGGCACTTCGCCGCGACGCTCAGCGGACAGGCCTCCGTGGCCGACGCCCTGCACCGGATCGCCGAACTGGTCGCCGGCGTCTGCGATTGGCAGCCCTCGGCCGATCAACCGGTCCTGGCCTATGCCGTCGGCCAGGCGGACGAGGCGGTCCAGATGCTGCGGCATGACGGCAGCCGTCCGCCCGACCGGCGGATGCTGAGACCCGGAAAATCCACGCCGGTTCCGCCCGCCGGGCCATCCGCAGCCGACGCTATGGCCGCCCTGCTGGCCGACCCGCAGGACGTCGCCGATTGGGCGGACCTGCCCACGTGGCGGCACTGGCCGCTGGTCTGCGCCGGCCGATGGGTGGGCGGCGTGCTTTTGCCGGCGGCCAAGGTCGCCGCACCGGCCGCGGCCGTGCTGGACGCCGTCGCGGGCGCGCTGGCCATGGCCCTGGCGGTCGTACAGGGCAAGTGCCGCACGACGCTGCTGAGCGAGGAACTGGCCGAGGCGTTGCAGCGCCAGGCCGCCGCCCAGCAGGCCCAAACCGAGGCCCGCACGATCTCGGCCATCGGCGAAATGGCTGCCGGGGCGGCCCACGAGCTGAACAATCCCCTGGCCGTCATCTCCGGCCGGGCCCAGCTCATGCGCGACAAGGCTGCCGGGGCCGAGGAACGCAAGACCTGGTCCCTCATCGCCGACCAGGCCCAGCGGATCAGCGACACCGTCACCGCCCTGATGGATTTCGCCAGCCCCCCGCCGCCCCAGCCGGCGGCCGTGGACGCCTTCAGCCTGCTAAAATCTGCGGCGGAAGCATTTTCTTTGTCACCTCATCCTCAAGCCGCCGCCGCACAGGTCGATATAGAGGTAGCCGACGATACGCCGCCGGCCCTGGCCGATGCCGACCAGATCCGCTCGGCGATCGTCGAGGCGATCACCAACGCCGCAACCGCCGCCCAGGGCCAGCCGCACATTCACCTGGAGGCCCGCGGCGGCGACGACGGACAAAGCGTGCTGCTGATTGTCAGTGACGACGGACCCGGCATGGACGCCGCGACGCTGGAACGCGTGTTTACGCCGTTCTTCTCGTCGCAACGGGCAGGACGCCGACAAGGGCTGGGACTGCCCAGGGCGCGACGCTATGTCGAAAATAACGCCGGGAAAATCTGGATCACCTCGCAACGAGGACAAGGCACACAGCTTCGCATTCAGCTCCCACGCGCCTGACCCCTCGGCCGCGGGGGAAAATTCTCCATCCTGGCAAACGGTTCCCACGGTCCTGGTCATCGACGACGAACCCCATCTGCGCGAACTGCTCGTGGACGCCCTTCGCCAATCCGACGTGGAGGTCTGCTCTGCCGCCAGCGGCAAGGAGGCCCTGGAGCTGGCCGGACGGCGGCCCGTGGATCTTGTGGTAACCGATCTGCTTCTGGGCGATTGCAACGGCCTGGAGGTCGTCGGCCGCCTGCGCTCCGCCCGCGGGGCGGACGTGCCGGTCGTCGTCATCACCGCCCATGGCGACTCGCAAACGCTCAGCGAGGCCTCGCGGATTCGGCCCGTGGAGCTGATGACCAAGCCGCTGGACATCGACCGCCTGCGCTACACCGTGCACCAGGAGCTGTCGCGCCAGGCGGAATGCCGCCGCCTGGCCGGCCGAAACCTGCAACTCCGCCGGCTCGTGCGCCAGATGAACCACCAGCGCCGCCGGCTGCGCAAGGAGCTGGAGTCCTCGGCCGCCGACGTCGAGGCCACCTATCGCGTGCAGCGGCATCGCCTCACCTGCCAGCAAATGCTCATCGAGTACCAGGCGTGCCTGCTGCGGGCCCGCAACGACGACGACGTGTTCAAGGAGCTGTTCCGCGCGTTCGTGCGGCGCAGCGGCGGGCTGTTCGGCGTGGCCATGGTGTGCAACGCCGACGCCGAGCTGCACATCGTCGGACGATTCGGCGTGCCCAACCCCGACCCCTTGAGCTTCTGCCAGCACATTACCCAGCCGGCCGTCAACATTATCATGGCCGACCCGCGCGTTACGGCCACCGACGCCGAGGAGCAGCGCGAGCTGTTCGACCCTGCCATCCACCGCTACCTGATCGGCGTGAACATGCTGACCATCCCCCTGCTGCCCCAGCCCGGCGAACTCATCGGCCTGGTGATCCTCTACCGCAAGGGCGAGCAACCCTTCACCGATGAGGACATCTCCCTGGCCGAGCTCATCGGCCAATCCACCGCCCTGGCCGTGGAACGAAACGGGTAGCGTAGCGGAGGGGGGTAGTTCTTCAGCGAGGTATTAAACGCCAGCGAACTACTGTCGCGTGCTGCTCGCGGGAGGATTAACAGCATCACTAACCCCCAGCAAGAGAGCTTGAGCGATTCCCAGAACAGTATTAGCGTGCTTTACCATATCCCCTTGCCGCCGAAGGTTTCGCTTTCGCTGTCTACCACTCAGATTCATGTCAAGGTCGTGGATTATCTCGTTACGGACTTTGAAAATTGGATCGACTTCGCGTCTAGTTATGTTGCAGGCCTCTGGCTCCAATCCCAAGGCTTTGGTCGTGCGAATAAGTTCCTCGGTTGCCTGAAGGCTGCCCGCTGTCAAATCATCAATATACTCCTCAATCACTTGCTTCTGTTGCGACTCTGCTGCAAGGACGCGCGCAAGGAGTCCCACTCGTTCGTTAGCGACGCGGCCAACTCCTTCGAGCACTATCCTCCGCTGAACAAAAACTTCGAGTTCTTTCTTTGCGACACGCACACGTTTAATGACCTCTGGGAGTACATCCCGAACAAGCTGCTTTGCCATAGCATCAAGACCTGCTATTGCCATGACCAACATTGCCCGCAGAAGATCCTGCTCTTCATCTGTAGTCATACCACGCCTCGCACCCCGTAGACCCCGCTTTCTACGTGGGATACTACGTATCCATCGTGCAAGGTGGTACGCCTTGAGCATTGAGGAGGCGGATTCGTGCGCGTAAGCTAAAATCAGCTTCGACTTCGCGCATAGTCCAACATCGTTGACCCGGCTCAGATCAAGAGGCTCCAGGTTTACTAGCCTCCTCGGGGGGAGGGTTTGTAGCCTTAACCGCCTTGCCATTTAACACCCCTTTGAACCAAAGAAATGAACAGGTTCAACCTGTAAGAAACATAGCACCACTATCCAATTTTGAACAGTAGAAAGTAGAGCAGCCCTTCGACTCCCCTTCGACTCACTCCGCTCGCTCAGGGTCGCTCAGGGCCAGTAGACCGCAGGTGAGCGGCCAAGCCCCTCATGGTGACAAGCCAGGGTTGAGGTGTTGCCGTGCTCTTCTGTTCATCTGTTCTACTGCTCACCTGCTCTATGAAAAATGCCCCCGTAGGGGGGCATTTTTCATGGGCCGTAGTAGACTTGAACTACTGACCTCCTGCGTGTCGAGCAGGCGCTCTAGCCAACTGAGCTAACGGCCCGGAGGCACGCAAGTCACTGTATGTTGCCCGCGGCGGGGGTGTCAAGGCAAAGCCTGCCCGCCGGTAGGCAAGTTCCCCATGGGGCGCACCGGCGTCGTGTGCATCCCCCGCCTTACGGCGGGGGCTTACCGGCAAGACCGTCCTTATCAGAAAGTCTGTCGCCACGATAAAGCCCCCTGCGTCAGCAGGGGGATAATTCTTTCATCCATCCCCCTGGGCGAGTAAATCCCTCCTGCCTCCCCATGCCATCAGACCCTATAATGCGGGCCATGGCGGCGGAAGATGAACGGTTCATGACGCTGGCGCTGGAGCTGGCCGAACGCGGCCGCGGGGCCGTGGAGCCCAACCCCATGGTGGGCGCGGTGCTGGCGCGCGACGGACGCGAGCTGGCCCGCGGCTGGCATCAGCGCTTCGGCGGCCCGCACGCGGAGATCGAGGCCTTTTCCGCCGCTGCCGCCGCCGAGGCCGGCGCCGAAAAAAACGTCCGCGGCGCGACGATGTACGTCACGCTGGAACCCTGCTGCCACCACGGCAAGACGCCGCCCTGCACCGATGCGTTGATCGCCACCGGCCTGAAGCGCGTCGTCGTCGCCATGCCGGACGTGGACGCTCGCGTCGCCGGGGG
>JBEKZI010000050.1:0-15582 GCA_049510055.1 Phycisphaerae bacterium
TGCCCCGGCCATCACCCAGCCGGCTTCCCGTCCGATCCGCTGCCGCGGACCCAGTTGGGCGATCGTGGCGCCGAGGAGGGCATGGGTGATGCTGTCCATATTTTTTCTCGCGTCTTTTTACGTCCACACGCCGGGGATGATCGTGTGGCAGAACTTGCACCGGCCGGCCTCGATGGAGACGCCCAGGACCGCGTAGGCGTCTCGCTCGACGACTACCTTATGGCAGTTGGGGCAGAAGGTGTTCTCCACGTCCGGCGTGCCCGGCACGTTGCCGACGTAAACGTAGTGCAACCCCGCGGCCAAGGCCTGCTGGCGGGCCTCCAGGAGCGTCTCCAGCGGCGTCGGCGGCAGGTAGGTGAGCTTGTGCATGGGCATGAAGCGCGAGAAATGCAATGGGCAATCGGGGCCGAGATTGTCGGCCAGCCAGCCGCACATGCGGCGAATGACCTCCTGCTTGTCCGTGTAGGTCGGCACCACGAGGTTCACCACCTCCACCCACAGGCCCAGCTCGCGCATCGTCCGGAGCGTGTTCAGGACGGGCTGGAGCCGGCCGGAGTTGAGCTTGCGGTACACCTCCTCGTCGAAGCCCTTGAGGTCCACATGGGCGGCGTCGACGTACTGGCCGATGTCGCGCAGGGAGGCCTGCTCGAACGAGCCGCAGGTGACCAGGATGTTTTTGACGCCCTTGGCGCGGGCGGCCTGGGCGGTGTCGCGGGCGTACTCGAAGTAGGCGATCGGCTCCGAGTAGGTGTAGGAGATCGAGGGGCACCCTAAGGCCTGGGCCATCGCGGCGGCGTCGGCGGGGAACAGGCTTAGCCGCTCGATATCCTGAGGCCGCAGCGACGAGACGACCGGCTGGAGGCGAAGCTCCGGGCCGCGGGCGTCCTTGGTCTCCTCGGGCTTGCGCTGGGAGATGTCCCAGTTCTGGCAGTTGAGGCAGCGGAACACGCAGCCGCTGGTCGCCAGCGAGAGCGTGCGGCTGCCGGGCAGGAAATGGAACAGGGGCTTTTTCTCCACCGGATCGACGTTGACGGCGCAGGGGTTGGCGTAGGCCATCGTGTAGAGCACGCCGCCGCGGTTGACCTTGTTGCGGCAGTGGCTGCGGTCGCCCGGGGCCAGGATGCAGCAGTTGGGGCAGAGCTGGCACATGACGTTTCGGCCGACCTTGACGTAGTGGCTGGCCTCCTTCACCCAGCCGCGCTGGGTCCACAGTTGCCACAGCTTCTCGTCGGGCCCGTCGGCGGTGAACACGCCCGTCTCGGCCGGCTGATGGGCCACGCCGCGGAGCAGGTGCCACAGAATGGCCCCGCCTCCGCCCGCGGCCGCCGCAGCCGCCAGGCCGTACTTCAACACCGCCCGGCGCGTCAGGCCGGTCGAGGGCGTCGCGGCAGCGGCGTCGGGGGACGGCGCTACGTCTGGGGGTGTATGCGTTTCTGAGTCCATCGTCGTATAGCCAAGTACGTCGCCGGGCTGACGTGCAGCAGCAGGACCACAAAAATGGGCAGGGCCATGTGCGTGTGGATGGCCATGGCGTTGTTCATCCAGGCCGCCGGCGCCCATCCGACGAACACCGCCACCGTGCCGAACTGCACCGCCAGCACCACCAGCGCCAGCCAGCCCGAGAATCGCACCAGCTTGATCATCATCACGGAGAATCGTGGCATAGGGCCGATCTCCTGTTTAGGCCTTTTTAGGTTTTTTTAGGTCTTGGACCTTCCGACCGCCACCGCGGCGGCAACGTTCAGGCCGGCGGCCAGCAGGCACGTAGCCGCCAGGCCTCCCAGCGGAATCAGCACCGCCGAGGCCAGCAGCGCGCCCACGCACGCCCCGACCAGGTCGGCCGTGTACAGCCGCGAGGCGGTCAGCGTCCCGCCGGCGGCACCGGCCCGCCCGGCCAGGCAGAACTGGGCGCCCACCAATCCCGCCAACACCGCCGCCGTGACGGCGACGGCTGCCTGGATGATGAGGACCGGGCCGGTCCAGCCGGCCAGTACTTTTAGCATACTAAGTATAAACGGAATGACGCCGGCAAGTATGGCAATCGCCGCGCTCAAAACCGCCAGGCTCACTCGTGGAGCGCAGACCGTCAGGCGGTTGGCAATGCCCGCCCCGATCGCCAGGCCGGCCATGAAGGCCGTGACGATCACGCCGAGCTGGTAGTACACCGACCCGCACAGCGCCTGGAAGCCCAGCAGCAGCACGATCTCCATCGCTGAGGCCGAAAAACCGGACGTCAAAATCGCAAACGGCACCGCGCGCATCCCGGCCAGGTAGATGACCAGCACGATGGCGCCCACCGCCAGGGGTATCGACCAGGCGGTGGCGAACTGACTGGTCCAGTACAGCAGGTGGTAATAATAGAGGATGGGGCGGAAGTCCTTGTTCACGTCCGCCGGCTGGGCAGAGGCGACCTGGACCGCGGCCAGGCGGTCCGGCGTGAGCATGGCGTCCAGATAATGGCGTTGGACCAGCTTGGGCACCACGCCGGCGGCCTCGATGCGGGCCGCCACGTCGGCGTACAGCGGGCCGTCGCTGGCCAGCAGGAACACGCGCCCGCCGGGGATGAGCAGCACGTGGGCGAAGGACGTTTCCAGCGTGCGGCGGGCCGAGGCCAGCATCCGCGCCAGTTCGGGACCGACGTGGCCGTCGAATTGCCCGATAGCCAGCGACACCACGCCGCCTGGAGCGAGCCGCCGCTTGAGCTGGGCGAAGAACTCGGCCGTGTAGAAGCGATTGACCTGCGCCGTGGCCGGTTCGGGTGTGTCCAGGATGGCCACGTCGAACTGCGGCGCGGCGGGATCGGTCCGGCGGAGGAATTGCCGCCCGTCGGTGTTGACGACGTGTATGCGCGGGTCGTACAGGCTGGCGGGCAGGAACCGCCGGCCCAGCTCAATCACCCGCGGGTCCAACTCCACGTAGGTCACGTCCCGCACGCCGTACTTGAGGATCTCCCTGGCCGTGCCCGACACGCCGCCGCCGATGAGCAACACCTGCTTGGCCCCCGGCCGCTGGGCCATGGCGTAGTGGACCGTCTCCTCGACCTGCTGGACATCACCGCTGGAGACGGCCGGCAGGCCGTTCTCGATAAAGTTCACCTGGCCGGCGGATTCGGTAACGACCAGCCGGCCGTAGGGCGAGTTGCCGCTGAAGAGAATCTTCTGAAACGGATATTGCAGGCGTGTGGTCAAGTTCTCCAGGTTCGTCCCCACGATTACCGCGATCAGGCCCGCCGAGGCCGCCAGGGCCACGCCTAGCAATGACCACCGCCGGAGACGCCACGCCGTCAGGCACGCCAGAGGCAACAGGATCGCGGCGGGCAGGTAGAGCACGGTGAAGTGGTCCAGCCGCTGCACCAGCACGAAGCTGAACAGCACGCCGCCGGCAATGCCGCCGATGCTGTCCGCCAGGTAAACCCGCCCGATGGCTCGTTCGCTGCTGCCGAACAGCACCGAGCACGCCAGCGTCAGCATATACCCCGACACCAGGCAGTAGGGCAGCAGCAACAGGAAGCTGGCGGCGGCGGTCTGGACGGCCCCGATCATCGCCCCTCGGGTGAACACCTGGTCCCGAAAAATTCGCAGGGCCGCTACTTCCGCCGGCGGCAGGACCGCGATGAGCACCCCTGCGACGATCAGCAGGGCCAGGGGGTTTTTCAGCTTGCCGGCCGTGCGGCCCAGGAAGCTGCCCAGCCCCGTCGCCAGCAGCCAGTTGCCCAGGATGATGCCCAGGACCATCTCGTTGCCGCAGAAGGCCGAAAGCATCTCGCGCAGGAGCACCAGTTGCGTGAGGATGGCCGAGACGCCCAGGCCGCCGATGGTCAGCACGACGAGCCGATCGTAACGATGCGGCGCCGCCGAAGCTGTCTGCCCCTCGGCCATGGGCTTAGGGTTCCCCTTCCTTGAAGGCCTCGACGTGGTAGATGCGCACCTCGGCCCCGGGGGTCTTCCAGGCGTCGCCGCGGCAGCCGGCCTTTTCAGCCAGGCTGGTCATGAATTCTTCCTTGTCGGGAATCTGCTCCCAGACCTGCGGCAGATAGGTGGCCATGTACGGGCCGATCTTCAGGACCACGCCGTCGCGGTTCGGCTGGAGCTTGCTGAGCAGGTCCTGCCAGGAGCTGAAGGCCAGCGGTTGCGGGACGGTCAGGACGCTGATCTCGATTTGGAGCTTGTCCACCTCGCCGGCCCGCACGGGCGCAAAGCGTGGATCCTCCAGGGCGGCGCTGCGGGCGCAGTCCATGACGGCCTGGTAAAGCGGCTCCTGCGGGAAGATGTGCCCGATGCAGCCGCGGAGCTGGCCGCCCTCGGTCAGCGTGACGAAGCAGCCTTTCGGCTCGGTCAGCCTCGGCGAGAGGCCCGCCGGGCTGGCCGGCGGCAGCGTGCCGGTGGCCGCGACTTGCTTGATGGTCTTGCGGGCAAGGTCCAGCAGGAACTTTCGCTCCGGGTTCGGCAGATTCATGTCAGTCACTTGTGATTTCTCCGTTTTCTCCGTGGTTGCAGCCTGGGAACAGAACGCAATCGCCGCGTAGCCGACCACTCGACTTTTGTCCCCGGACGTGTCGCCGCTGTTGCGATAATCCAGCAGTTGAGGCTGCCAGCCCTTTCGCTTGGCCAGGTGCATCAGGGCCAGGACGCCCACCTTGCCGCAGGCCTCCTGATTCTCCGCCCGGTCGATGTCCAGGTCGTAGACGGCCTTGATGAAGCGGCCGTCCAGGACTTTGGCCTGCTCGTAGGGGTAAAAGTGGCTCAGGTCGGTGCTGACGACGATCAGGGTGTTGTCGTCAAGCTGGGCGTTGATGGCGTCCGCCAATTCCGCCGGGTCGGTCTGGCCGACGGTGATCGGCACGAGCTGGAAGTTTTTCAGCACCTTCTGGAGGAAGGGAATCTGGTTCTCGACGGAATGCTCCCACGTCTCGGGGGTATCCTGCCCGAAGGCCGGCGGCGTCTGCGGTGATTGCCGCCACCACTCCGGGCGATAGACGCGATACGTCTGCCCGGCGACGAAAGGCTTGGCCTTGGCGAGCGCCTTGGCCTTGGGCGAGATGGGCACGGTCCCCAGCGGCGTGACGTAGGCGCCCGCCGGGGTGACGTACGCTCCCATCATCTCGGCGTAGTGGGTGGGGCCGATGACAATGACGGTGCGAATGTCGTCGCGCCCGGCCAGGAGCTTGTACGAAAACGCGGCCACGGGGCCCGAAAATTCATACCCCGCGTGCGGGCAGATCAGCGCGCGAACGTGGCCAACCGGCGGCGGATTGGCCCGGGCCAGGAATCCGTCGATGAGGTTTGAGAGCGTGTTGGGATCGGCGGGGTAGAACAGTCCCGCCACGGCCGCCGGACGCACCGGGCCGGTCATCTGACTGGGGCCGGTTCCGGGGGCTGGCGGCCCCTTGTGGCACTGCACGAGGGATCCGGAAACGGCAACCAGCGTGGCCGCCAGGGCCGCCGTCCACCACCATCGACGCTTGCTGTCCATGGTCGTGTCCCTTGTCTGTTTGTCCGTACCTGGATGCGGCAAAAAGTAAGTTCGCACGCTCGGAATGCTTAGGCCTCCATATTATCCGCGATGAAGGCGAGAAAATCCTCCTTTTGTGGTGAATAACATCGAGCGGACCTTCCGGAAACGTTGAGCAGTAGAAAGTAGAACAGCCCTTCGACTCGCTTCGCTCGCTCAGGGCCAGTAGATCGCAGGAGAGCATCTTGCCGCTATTTTTGACGGGGTTTTATGTCCAGGTGCTGTCCTCTTATCTACTCTCTACTTTCTTTTTTGCTTTCCTGCTCCGTGAAAAACGCCCCCATGCGGGGGCGTTTTTCACGGAGAGGGTGGGATTCGAACCCACGGTACGGTTGCCCGCACACCGGTTTTCGAAACCGGCCCATTCAGCCGCTCTGGCACCTCTCCGTCGCTGCACGAGCGATTCTAATGGCCACCGCGGACCCCCGCAAGGAGGCCCGCCGGTCAGTCGTCGCTGTGCACGGCGGCCGGGGTGCGTCGCGCGATGACCAGATTGCGGACGTACAGGAAGACGTTGAGGCTGTACGCCAGGATGAATACCAGGTTCTGCACGAATAGGGCGTAGGCCAGCACCAGCCCCGTGCCGATCAGCGACAGGTGCCAGAAGGCCATCGGCACCACGGTGCGTTTTTTGCGCTCGCTGGCCCACCACTGGACGACAAACCGCATGAAGAACACGCCCTCGCCGATCATGCCGACCAGGAACCACCCCCAGGCCAGCAGGCCGGACGGCACGCCGACCCGTGCCTCCAGGCGGCTGATCGTCAGCTCCTGCTGCTTGATCTGCGCCTGGAGCGCCTGGACGTTGGGCTCCTGAGCCGGCGCCGGCGGCTGGGCCGGGGCGGCGCTGCTGGAGAAGAACACGACGGCGGCCAGGGCTAATAGTAAGGATGCGCGCATGGAGGTTTATCCTTTCATGGTCGGCCGGGCTGTCATCCAGGCCACAGGCGGCATTATAATCCCGACGTAATGCCACTTTCACCCCAGGGCAAATATGCGATTGTCAATGCCGATGACTTCGGCTTTTCGCCGCAGGTCAACGAGGGCATTTTGCGCGCGCACCGCCAGGGCCTGGTGACGTCCACGACCCTGATGGCCAACATGCCCGCCGCCGCCCAGGCCGCGGCCTCGGCGCGCCAGGCCGAGCGGCTGGGCGTGGGTGTGCACCTGAACCTTTCCCAGGGGCCGCCGCTGTCGCCGCAGGGGCAAGCACTGGCGGGGGCCGACGGGCAGATGCACGGCGGCTTCCTGCCGGCCTGCGGCGTTCGGCCGTGGCTGCTGGGGGCCGCCGCGGCCGAGTGCGAGGCCCAGATTCGCTGGGTGCTGGATCACGGCATCGTGCCCACCCACCTGGACAGCCACAAGCACGCTCACGCGTTTCCTCCGCTTTTTCGACGGGTTGCGGAACTGGCGCGACGGTATCATATACGCTTTGTTCGTTGGTACGGCGAATGCTTAGCGGGCGGCGGCTGGCCGTCGTCGTCGTTTAAACGTCGGATCATCAGCCGCGTGCTCAACGGCTTTGCCGCGGTCAACGCCCGCAAGGGAAGCGACCTGAGGGCGACGATCGGCACACTGGGCGTCGCGCACGTCGGCCGGATCGACCGCGCCTGGCTGCTGCGGGCGGCGGAGGTGGTCGGCCCGGGCGTCACGGAAATTATGACGCACCCGGGATTGGCCGACGCCTCGCCGGCCTACGCGACGCGCCTGACGGCCAGCCGGCAGACGGAACTGGACGCCCTGTGCGACCCGGCCGTCCGCGAGGCGTTCGAGCGAGAAGGCATCACGCGGGTGCACTATGGACAGCTCTAAACCGGATTCGGCTGCTGGGACGCCTGCGTACAGCGTCGTCGTGCCGTTCTACAACGAGCAGGACATCGCGCGCAAGCTCTACGACCGCATCACCCGCGTCATGCGGCACGTGGGGCGGCCGTACGAGGTGGTCCTGGTCAACGACGGCAGCGGCGACCGCACCGGCGAGGTACTGGAAGACGTCGCCCGGTCCGACGAGCACGTGGTGTTCGTGGATTTACGGCGGAACTTCGGCCAGGCCACCGCGCTCCAGGCGGGCTTCGACCAGGCCCGTGGCGAGGTCATCATCGCCATGGACGGGGACCTCCAGCACGACCCCTACGAGATTCCGCTGTTTATCCGCAAGATCGACGAAGGCTACGACATTGCCAGCGGCTGGCGCGTGCGGCGCGGCGACGACCTGCTGTTTCGCCGCATTCCCTCGCGTCTGGCCAACATCCTGCTGGCCAAGGTCTCCGGCGTGTCGCTGCATGACTTCGGCACGACGTTCAAGGCCTACCGCCGCGCGGTGCTCCAGAACGTCCGGCTCTACGGCGACATGCACCGCTACGTCCCGGCCATCTGCGCGAGGCTGGGGGCGCGGATCTGCGAAGTGCCGATCAAGAACGTCCGCCGCCGGTCCGGCAAGAGCAACTACGGCTTGGGAAGGACGTTCCGCGTGGCGCTGGACCTGCTGACCGTGCGGTTCATCAGCGGCTACCTCACCCGGCCGCTGCACTTTTTCGGCAAGTGGTGCCTGCTGAGCATGTTGGTCGGCGGCGGCATCCTGGGTTACCTGGGCGTGCGAAAGCTGGCGGACCCCGGCTTCAGCATCATGCGCATCCACGGCCCGCTGATGGCGCTGGGATTCATGCTGCTGGCCATGGCGGCGATGTTTTTGGCGACGGGTTTGATCGGCGAACTGCTGATGCGGATTTATTTTGAGGCCACCGGCGCCAGAACCTACGCGATCCGCCGGCTGGTGAGAAAAGGTTCCAAGGCCTGAGGCGGTCTGGCCGATGGCCTCGATCCGCCCGAGCGTTAGAGCGGCCGTCGGCAACCCCCGGCGATTTGTGGAAGGCCAAACATGACGTTCCGTAAAGTGCGGATAGCGCTGCTGCGGGCCGTATTCATTCCCCTGATAGCCCTCTTTTTGTTCGTGGAGCCCTCCTGGCCGGCAAACGTGATCACGGATAGCATCGCCGAGGCCTTTGAGATCTTGGGATACTTGTTTCTGATGGCGGGACTGGGTCTGCGGATTTGGGCGACCCTGTACGTCGGAAGCCGCAAGTCCAAGGTGCTGCTGACCGACGGGCCGTATTCGTTGTGCCGCAATCCGCTCTATCTGGGCACCTTTATCATCGTCCTGGGCGCCGGGCTGTGCCTGACGAATCCCCTGATGACCCTGTTCACCATCCTGGTGTATATCCCGGTCCACGTGCTCGTCGGGCGGGCCGAAGAACGGCATCTGCGGGACCTGTTCGGGGCGGAGTATGACGAATACCGCCGCACCGTCCCAGCCTTCCTGCCATCTTGGAAGAATTACCACAGCCGCGAGGAAATTTCCGTCTCCACCAAGGCGATCAAACGCGTGACCTTGGACGCCGCGATGGTTCTGCTGATACCGCCGGCGGCGGAATTGATCGAGATGTTGCATGGCTATCACCTGATGCCGGTCTTGTGGCGGTTTCCCTAGGGGTTGTACCGGCCGCAGCCTGCCGCACGGCGGGGAAGATGAGGGACAGGCTTGCGAGGGCGTTTTTACGCTACAAATTCCGGGGGGAATCTGTGATAATGCCTCCCATGCAGGGATGCGAAGGGAAGGCAGGAGGCCTTCTTTCACTTCCCTGGCTTTGCAACAGCCGAGCTTGAAATCCGGCGTTCGATGGATTGACTTTAACGGAGCCTGACCGTGGCAGCAGAAAAGAAAAAAAAGGCCGACTCACCGCGGGGAAAGGCCGCCCGTTCCGACGCGGCCGAAGCTCGTTCGACGGAGCCTGCAGCTAAGGCCGCTAAGGAAGCCGAGGAGGCCAAGGAAGTCGAGAAGGGCGAGAAGAGCGAGAAGGGTGAGAAAAGGGTCGCGGAGGCCGACGTTCCCATCAACGTCGTTCTGGCCACCGAGCACGTGGAAGACCAGGCCATCGAAGAGGAGCTGCGCGACAGCTACCTCACCTACGCGATGAGCACGATCATGGACCGCGCGCTGCCCGACGTGCGCGACGGTCTGAAGCCCAGCCAGCGCCGCGTCCTGGTGGCCATGAATGACCTGCACCTGGGCCCGCGCACCAAGCACGTCAAATGCGCCAAGATCGCCGGCGACACCAGCGGCAACTACCATCCGCACGGCGAGACGGTGGTGTACCCCACGCTGGTCCGCCTGGGCCAGGACTGGAACATGCGCTATCCGCTGGTCGATCCGCAGGGCAACTTCGGGTCGATCGACGGCGACCCTCCCGCGGCCATGCGATACACCGAGGCCCGCATGACGGCCGTGGCCGCGGAGATGATGGAAGACCTGGCCCTGGACACGGTGGACATGCAGCCGAACTACGACGACCGGCTGACCGAACCGGTCGTCCTGCCCGGCAAGTTCCCCAACCTGCTGGTCAACGGCAGCCAGGGCATCGCCGTGGGCATGGCCACCAGCATCGCGCCGCACAACATTTCCGAGGTCTGCGACGCGCTGGTGTGCCTGCTGGACAAGCCCCAGGCTTCCGTCGAGGAGCTGATGGCGCACGTCAAAGGCCCGGACTTCCCCACCGGCGGGCTGATCTGCGGGCGCCGCGGCATTCTGGACGGCTACCGTACCGGCCGCGGGCGGATCATCGTCCGCGCCCGCATGCACGCCGAGACCACCCGCGGCGGCAAGGCGCAGATCGTCATCACCGAAATTCCCTACCAGGTGCTCAAGAGCACCATCATCGAGCGGGTCGCCGAGGTCGTGCAAGACGGCCGAATTCCCGACATCCAGGACGTTCAGGACCACAGCGACCGCACCGGCATGCGGATCGTGCTGGAGCTCAAAAAAGGCGCCATGCCCGAGGTGGTCGTCAACCAGCTCTACGAGTACACGCCGCTTCAGTCCACCTTCAGCATGATTCACATCGCCCTGGTGAACCGCGCGCCGCGGACGATGAGCCTCAAGGAGATGGCGGTCGGCTTCCTGGACCACCGCAAGGAGGTCATCCGCCGCCGGACGAGCTTCCTGCTCCGCCGCGCCCGCCAGCGGGCCCACATCCTGGAAGGCCTGATCCTGGCCGTGGCCGACATCGACGGCATCATCGCGGTCATCAAGAAATCCCCCGACGTGCCCACCGCCAAGCAGCGCCTCATGGCCCGCAAACTCCGCCTCATCGAGGCCGCGGCCGTGCGAAAGCTGCTGCCGGCGGCCTTCGTGAAGCGCGTCAGCCACGCCGATCAGACGCTCACCGGCGTCCAGGCCGACGCGATCCTCCAGATGCAACTCCAGCGCCTCACCGGCCTGGAGGTGGAAAAGCTCGCCGACGACTACCGCAAGGTCACCGAGGAAATCGAGGGCTACGAGACCATCCTCCGCGAGGAAGCCAAGCTGCTGGACATCATCCGCCGCGACCTGAAGGATATGAAGGACAGGTACGGCGATACGCGGCGCACCGAGATCGTCGCCGACGCCGAGGACTTCAACATCGAGGACCTCATCGCCGACGAGGACGTGGTCGTCACGCTCACACACGCCGGCTACATCAAGCGCACGCCGCTGACCACCTACCGCCGCCAGAGCCGTGGCGGCCAGGGCATCATCGGCGGCGAGGCCAAGGAAGGCGACTTCGTCGAGGAGCTGTTCATCGCCTCCACGCACGACTACATGCTGGTGTTCCTGGACAACGGGCGGATGCACTGGCTGAAGGTGTACGACGTGCCCTCCATGGCGCGGCAGTCCAAGGGGCGGGCGATCATCAACCTGCTCCAGATGGACGGCAAGGAGAAAATCTGCGCCGTCGTGGCCGTGCGGGAATTCGACGACCGCTTCCTGGTGACGGCGACGCGCAAGGGCCAGATTAAAAAGACGCCGCTGTCGGCCTACGCCAATCCGCGGCGCGGCGGCATCGTGGCCACCGGCCTGGATGAAGGCGACGTGGTCATCGGCGTGGCCATCACCCGCGGCAGCGACGAAATCGTCCTGGGCACGGCCAACGGCCAATCCATCCGCTTCCAGGAGACCGACGTCCGCGCGATGGGCCGGACGGCCGCGGGCGTGCGGGGCATCCACCTGCGCGACGGCGACGAGGTCGTGGACATGATCATCGTAGACCCCATGGCCACGCTGCTGACGGCCTGCGAAAAGGGCTACGGCAAGCGGACCAGCTTCGAGGAATATCGCCTCCAGAGCCGCGGCGGGGTCGGCATCATCAACATCAAGACCACCGAGCGCAACGGCAAGGTGATCGCGCTGAAGTCCCTCCGCGACGCCGACGAGCTGATGCTCATCACGCTGCACGGCATGATCGTGCGGACCGGCGCCGGGGATCTGCGGACCATCGGCCGGGCCACCCAGGGCGTCCGTCTGATTTCCTTGAAGGAAGGCGACAAGCTGGTGGCCGTGGCCCGCGTGGTGGCCGAGGACGACAGCGCCGTGCCGCCGGCCGGCGAGGACTCGTCGCCCGCCAAGGCCAAGGAGCCTGGTACCGCGGAGGAAAAGTAGAACGCAGGGGAAGGCCGTCGCCCGTTCGTCGTGCTCATCTTAATAAGTCATGCGTCGGCGGCGCTGGGCGAAGATGGCGAACAGCGACGCGACGGCCGTGGCCAGGAACGCCGCCGCCAGGAACCACGTCAGCACCAGGCGGTCCATCTGATCCGGCGGGGCGATCTTGCCCTTGCTCAGCAACATGCCCCAGGCCATTCCAACGCCATCGGCCACGCCAAGCCCCAACCCCCGCAGCAGGCCGTGAGGCACGCTGGCGGCCGTGGCGCCGAAGGGAATGATCGCCGCCGCCAGCACGATGGTGGAAATCCGCGGGTCGTGGCCCAGTGTCAGCGAGGCATAGCCCAGCACGAAAAACGCCGACGCCCAGACCAGTCCCACCATCACCGCGCGGATGGACTGCGGCAGTGGGCGGCGGGCGAAGAAGGTCACGTGCGTCTCCTGCGTGCGGCGGGCTTTTCGTAACCGGCGGTGACCACCGAGTGCATGCCGCCGCGCGAGTTGAACCGTCCGGTGACGGTCATGCGCCGTGGCCGGCAGGCCGCGACCAGGTCGTCCAGGATGCGATTGATCACGTCCTCGTAGAACACGCCGCGCTGGCGGTAGCCCTGGAGATAGAGTTTCACGCTCTTGAGCTCTACGCACAGGCGGTCGGGGACGTACTCGATCTCGATAGTGCCGAAGTCCGGCTGGCCGGTCTTGGGGCACAGGCTGGTGAACTCCGGCGCCACGTGCCGGATGAGATAGTCGCGGCGCGGGTGGGGATTGGCGAATGTGTCAATCTTGGCCACGGGTTATTTTCTCCGGCGGAAACCAGCGTCCTACAGGATACAGACATTGAACGAAAAGGCCAACAGGTGTAACGTCGAGCCGTGGCGGATACGAATGCCAAAACGGCCGTGGTGCTGCTGTCCGGCGGGCTGGACAGCACCACGACGCTGGCGATCGCGCGGCAGGAGGGTTTCGCCTGCCATGCCCTGACCTTTGATTACGGCCAGCGGCACAAGCGGGAGCTTCTGGCCGCTGCGGCCGTGGCCAAGGCTTTGGGGGCGGCCAGCCATTGCGTGGTCCGCCTGGACCTCACCGCGGCCGGCGGCTTCGGCCACAGCGCCCTGACCGACCGCATCGACGTGCCCAAGGATCGCCCCCCCCAGGCCGGCATCCCGCCGACCTACGTGCCGGCGCGGAACACCATTTTCCTGAGCGTGGCCCTGGCGTATGCGGAGGTCGTCGGGGCCTATGACATCTTTATTGGTGTCAACGCGATTGACTACAGCGGCTATCCTGATTGCCGGCCGGAGTTTATCGCGGCCTTTCAGAACCTGGCCAATCTGGCCACGGCCGCGGCGGTGGAAAAGCGGGGCCGCTACACCGTTCATGCCCCGCTGATCCACATGACCAAGGCCCAGATCATCTCGCGGGGCTTATCGCTGGGCGTGGACTACTCGCTGACGCACAGTTGCTACGATCCGGACGGCGAGGGCCTGGCCTGCGGGCGGTGCGACAGTTGCTGCCTCCGCTTGGCCGGCTTTGCCGCCGCCGGCGCCAGCGACCCGCTGCGATACCGCCTGTAAGCCTACTTGATCGTCTCGCACAGGGCGGCCACCGTGGGCTTGGTCTGGCCGGACAGCTTGACCAGGTCCCAGGCCGCCAGGGCGGTCATCTCGGGCGGATAGCGGCGGGAGTGGGCCAGGATGTCTTGCAGCTCGGCCGCCGCGCGCCCGTCGCCGTGCTGGCCGAGGGTCAGGGCGGCGTCGGTGGCGAGTTCGTCATAGGGGCTGGCCAGCAGGGGGGCCATCCAGTCGCACACGGCCTTGTTCTTGCATCGCAGCAATCCGGCGGCCACGGCGCGGGCCAAAGCGTTGTAGTGGCCGTTCAAGATGGCTGTGACGGTCTGGGCGGCCTGGGGCGTGGCAAGCTCGCCGAGCAGTTCGGCGGCCTGGGCGGCCTGCGTGTGCTCCGGCAACATGATGGGTGAACTGACCTGAACGGAGTTCAGCACCGCAATCAGCGCCGGCGCATAGAAAGCGGACGAGGCGGGCTTAGCGACTTTGTCCGTGAGCTCAGTCGAACGGGTAATGTCCTGGCGGGCGCGGCCCAGGACGTAATCGATGACCATCGCGTGGCCGGAGGCGACGGCGTCGCACGCGGCCTTGGCAGCCGCATCGCTGCCGGCGGGGCCCTCGGCATCGCCGGCGGTGCGGAACAATTCCAACTTGGCGAGCTTGGCGACGGCGTCGTCGCCGCGAGCGATTTTCTCCAGCGCCGGCCGCGCGTCGGGCATGTCGGCCAGGATTTGCAGGAGCTGCGCCCGCACGAGTGTGTGATTGCTTTTAGCGATGGCCTCGGCCAGCAGGGCCGGGCCTTTGGCGCTGACGGCGGCCGCGGCGTGGTAGGCCCGGACCTTCAAGGGCACCGACTCGGCGCCGGCGGCGATCTTCGCGGCCACCGGGCCGGCGGCGGCGACCTTTTCCTCAATGATCTGCTGGAGCAGCAATATCACAAGTGGTTCCGGCGTAGCCGGGTCGGTCAGGACCGCCGAAAGCGGGGCCAGTTGCGAGGCGTCGCCTTTTCCCAGCAGCGTGACCCGCGCCAGGGAGGCTACGGCGACGGCGGCCGAGCCGGTCAGGTTCTTCAGCGTTTCGACGGGCGGTCCTTCCTTGCCGTGGCGGATCATCGCGCGGGCGGCCAGGCATTGAAGGTTCTGATCGTCGGACTTGAGCAATTCCGCCAGGCGGTCGTCCGAAATGCCCTTCAGCGCGATAAGCTGGCCGAGGGCCTCGGCGCGAACGTCGGCGGAGACGTCGTTGCAGACGCGGTCGTAGAGGATGTCCGCCGCGCCGGTCTGGATGGCCGTGGAGGGGTCGCCCTCGCCCAGTTTGGCGGCGGCTGAGACGGCCAGAGAACGCCGGGCGAGATCGCCCTTGGCGGCCATGGCTGCAAAAAGCGGCAGCAGCTCCGGGTCGCCGGTGGAGGTCAGGGCGGCCACGGAGGTGTCGGCGGTGGCGGGATCGGTCAGGAGTTTCCGCAGGACGTCGGCGGGGCCCTGCATGGCACTCGGTGCGGTTTGGCTTCGCCTGACGGCGTGGGTCTGAGCGGCCAGCGGGCTGGACAGCAGCACGAGCAGGATGATCACGCGGTACATGGGCGGGCGGTCCTCAGTGTTCGGTCAGTTTATGGACGCATCAGAATAGTGTCCGGCGGGCGAGAATGCTACAGAGTGGCCGGGGCGCCCTTGTAATCTTCCGCCGACGGCTCGGGGACGTTCTTCAGCAGCATGTCGACGAGGCGGTCGGTGCTGATGCCCTCGGCGTCGGCGTTGAAGTTGGTGAACAGGCGGTGCCGCATGACGGGATGGGCCGAGGCGCGGATGTCGTCGCAGGAGACGTTGAACCGGCCCGCCAGCAGCGCCCGGCTCTTGCCGGCCAGGACCAGATACTGGGCCGCGCGGGGCCCGGCGCCCCAGGTGAGGTAATTCTTCACGAAGGGCGGGGCCGTCGGGTCCGTCGGCCGGCTGGCGCGGGTGAGGTTCACGGCGTAGTCCACCACGTGCTGGGAGACGGGCATTCGGCGGATGACCTGCTGAAGGGCCAGGAGGT
>JBEKZI010000051.1:0-15083 GCA_049510055.1 Phycisphaerae bacterium
TGACCATTTCCAACTGCACCGTCGCCCACGGCCACGGCGGCGTGGTCGTCGGCAGCGAGATGTCCGGCGGCGTGCGGAACATCGAGGTATCCAACTGCGTCTTTACCGGCACTGACGTCGGCTTGCGTTTCAAGACCACTCGAGGCCGGGGCGGCGTGGTGGAGAACATCCGCATCAGCAACATCGAGATGGATGGCATTCCCCACGACGCCATTCTGTTCGACATGTACTACGGCGGCATGGCGCCGGGCGAATCGGAGCCAGGGGAGAAAACCGAGCGCGTCGAGCCGGTCAGCGAGCGGACGCCGCGGTTCCGCAACTTCCACATCACCAACGTCGTCTGCCGCTCGGCCGGGACGGCCATCAATCTCCGCGGCCTGCCGGAGATGCCCATCGAGGCCATCACCATCGAGAATTCCATCCTGGCTGCGGATCGCGGCGTGACGATCCAAGACGCCAAGGACATCGTCCTGGCGGGCGTGCAGGTGGAGGCTAAGCAGCCGCCCGTCCTCCAGTGCCACAACGTCCAGAACCTCACCCTTCAGCGATTCACCGGCGGAACGGCCGGTTAGGCGTCGGCTGGCGGGACGGCGAACGTTTTTGCTTGCCCGCGCAAGGGATACCTCTTATAGTGGTGCGTTTTACCGGCCAAGGACGGACGCTTTGGGGCACTTTGCGTCCTCCGGGCCGATGAACCGCGACGGGCAAGCTGGAGAGCACTATGCCGGTTTCCAAGCCGCAGGACATTCGCAACATCGCCTTCCTGGGCCATGGCGGGTCGGGCAAGACCACCCTGGCCGAGGCCATGCTCCACGCCGCCAAGATCACCGGCCGGCTGGGCTCGGTGGCCGACGGCACCAGCCATCTGGACCACTCGGACATCGAGAAGGAACGCGGCCATTCCGTGGACCCCGCCGCAGCACACCTGGAACATCAGGGGGTGGAGATCAACCTCCTGGACGCTCCCGGCTATCCTGATTTCATCGGCGGGGCGATCAGCGCGATGAGCGGGGCGGACATCGCCATCGTGGTCCTGTCGGCCTTGGCGGGCATCGAGGTCAACGCCCGCCGCCTGTTCAAGCTCGCCCAGGATAACCACATACCCATCGCCATCGTGATCAACAGGATCGACGGCGAGAACGTCCAGCTGGACAACCTGATGAAGGAAATCACCGAGTCGTTCGGGCCGACCTGCCGGCCCATGAACCTGCCCACCGGCGGCTGCAAAGGCGTGGTGGATTGCTTTGTCAATGCCAGCGGCGCCAGCGACCTGGGCGACGTGGCCGACTACCACACGCCACTGGTGGAGAGCATCATCGAGGCCGATGAGGCGCTCATGGAAGCCTACCTCGGCGGTGCGTCGATCGCCCCGGAGAAGCTGGCCGAGGCCTTCGCCGTGGCCATGATCAGCGGGACGGTCATCCCGATGCTTTTCATGGCCGCCCGCGGCGAGGTCGGCGTGAAGGAATTCATGGACGCCGTGGTCAAGTACTTCCCCTCCCCCGCTCGCGCCAAGGGCCGGCCGATCCGCTCCGGGACGGCTGCCGACGCGGCGGAAGTGCCCGCCGCGGCGGACCCAGCCAAGCCGTTCATCGGCCAGGCCTTCAAGCTCACCACCGACCCGTTCGTCGGCAAGATGGCCTGGATTCGCATCCTCCAGGGCACCGTCCAGCCGGAGACGATGTACGTGCTGGGCGACCAGAAGCGGCCGGTGAAGATCGGCCACCTGTTCAAGATGCAGGGCAAGGAATCTTCCGAGATCAAGCAGGCCGTCGCGGGCGACATCATCGCCCTGCCCAAGGTCGAGGAGATTCAGACCGGCGACGTGCTCCACACGGAGATCAAGCCCATGTTCCGGGCCATGCTGCCCTTCCCGCACCCGATGTACTCCCTGGCCATCACCCCCAAGAGCCGCAACGACGAGCAGAAAATCTCCGGCGCGTTGTCCAAGCTGTCCGAGGAGGACCGCACCTTCCTGTCCACGCGCGACAGCCAGACCAACGAAACGGTCATCTCCGGCATCGGCGACCTGCACCTGCGGATCATGCTGACCAAGATGAAGCAGCGGTTCGACCTGGAGGTGGAGACCAAGCCGCCCAAAATCCCCTACCGCGAGACCATCTCCATCAAGGCCGAGGGCCATCACCGCCACAAGAAGCAGACCGGCGGCGCCGGCCAGTTCGGCGAGGTGTACCTGCGCGTCGAGCCGGCTGAACGGGGCGGCGGCTACGAGTTCGTGGATGAGCTGTTCGGCGAGTCGATCCCCCGCCAATTCCTGCCGGCCATCGAGAAGGGCGTGGTGGACGTCATGCACAGCGGCGCCATCGCCGGCTACCCCATGCAGGACATCAAGGTCTTCATCACCGACGGCAAGCACCACCCCGTGGACTCCAAGGAAGTCGCCTTCCGCACGGCGGGCAAGTACGCCTTCATCGACGCTATCAACAAGGCCAAGCCCGTGATCCTGGAGCCCATCGTGAACCTGGAAGTCACCGTGCCGGCCAACTACATGGGCGACATCACCGGCGACCTGTCCGGACGGCGCGGGAGAATCCTCGGGCAGGACGTGCTGCCCGGCGGACAGTGCGTCATCAAGGCCCAGGCCCCGCTGGCCGAGGTCATGCAGTACAATAGCCAACTGCGATCCGTCACCGGCGGCCAAGGCAGCTACTCGATGGAACTGAGCCACTACGAGCCGGTGCCGGGCCAGGTGCAGCAGCAGATTATCGCCTCCGCGGCCAAGGCCAAAGAGGAAGACAAGGACAAATAAACCACAGGAGTCGTCCGCTATGCCTCGCGTATGCCCATTCACCGGAAAGAAGACCGCCAGCGGCAGGCAATACACCCGTCGCGGCAAGGCCAAGTATCTCGGCGGCGTCGGCCGAAAAATCACCGGAAAGACCAAACGCAAATTCCGCGTGAACATGCAACGCGTCCGGGCCGTCATCGGCGGCAAGGTCACGCGGATCAACGTCTCGACGGCGGCCATCCGCGACGGCAAGATCGTCAAGCCGCTCAAGCGGAATTACACGCCCCCCGCCGAATCGGCAGCGACCTAAGCAATCGCCTCCGCCCGCACCGCGCGGTACACTGACGGTTGCTTTTCACTGTGAGCGCAGTCGAACAGCCATGGAACGGACCGTCATCCGCGACGCCCTCGCCACATTGCCGGCCGGCACGGAGATCTCCATCGGCGGCTGGGTGCGCACCCTTCGGACCAGCAAGGGGGGCTTCAGTTTCATCACGCTCAACGACGGCTCGTGCCTGGCCTGCCTCCAGATCGTGGCCGAGAACAAGCTGCCGAACTACGACAGCCAGATCGTGCATCTGACGGCCGGGGCGTCGCTGACCGTCCGCGGCGTGCTGGTGGAAAGCCCCGCCAAGGGCCAGCGCGTGGAGCTGCGGGCGACGGAAGTGACCGTCCTGGGTCCGGCCGACGCCACGAGCTACCCCATCCAGCCCAAGCACCATAGCTACGAATTCCTGCGGACCGTGGCGCACCTTCGGCCGCGGACGAACACCTTTGGCGCGGTGGCTCGCGTCCGCAGCGTGCTGTCGGCGGCCATCCACGAATTCTTCCAGTCGCGCGGGTTCCTCTACATCCACACGCCCATCATCACCGCCAGCGACTGCGAAGGCGCCGGCCAGCTCTTCCGCGTCACCAACCTGGACCTGGCCAAGCCGCCGCGCACGCCGGATGGCGCGGTGGACTTCGACCAGGACTTTTTCGCCCGTTCGACTTACCTGACCGTCAGCGGCCAACTGGAGGCCGAAACCTACGCCTGCGCCCTGGGCAAGGTGTACACCTTCGGGCCGACCTTCCGTGCCGAAAACTCCAACACGCCGCGGCACCTGGCCGAGTTCTGGATGGTCGAGCCGGAGATGGCCTTCTGCGACTTGGACGGCGACGCGAAGCTGGCGGAGGAATTCCTCAAATTCCTAACCGCCGCGGCGATGGATCGCTGCCGCGAAGACATGGAGTTCTTCAACCAGCAGGTGGATAAGACTGTCTCAGCGGCGCTGGAAGCCGTGGCGGCCAACGATTTCGTCCGCCTGAGCTACACCGAGGCCATCGAGCGGCTGGAAAAATCCGGGCGGCCCTGGACCTTCCCCGTTCACTGGGGCACCGACCTCCAGACCGAGCACGAGCGGTACCTCACCGAGGAGGTCTTCCGCCGGCCGGTGATCCTCACCGACTATCCCGCGGCCATCAAACCGTTCTACATGCGCTTGAGCGACGACGGCCGGACCGCCGCCGCGATGGACGTGCTGGTGCCGCGGATCGGCGAGATCATCGGCGGCAGTCAGCGCGAGGACCGGCTGGACGTGCTGCGCCAACGCATGGAATCCGCCGGCATGAAGGTGGACGACTACGCCTGGTACCTGGACCTTCGCCGCTACGGCACGGTGCCGCACGCAGGCTTTGGCCTGGGGCTGGAGCGGATGCTCCAATTCGTCACCGGCATGGCCAACATCCGTGACGTGATCCCTTACCCACGCACGCCGCGCTCGGCGGAATTTTAAGACGAATCACAAAGACCGCGACCCTGCTTTTTCTACGGTATTCTGGTCTTCCGGTACTCCGGTCCCCACTTATCGCTGGCGGAAGATGATGCGACCCTTGGTCAGGTCGTAGGGGCTGAGCTGGACGACGACCTTGTCGCCGGGGGTAATGCGGATGTAGTTGCGCCGCATCTTGCCGGAGATGTGGCCGATAATTTCGTGCTTGGTATCCCCCAGGGTGATTTCCAGGCGGAACATGGCGTTGGGCAGCGCCGCCTTCACCACGGCCTCGACCTCGATGGCATCGTCTTTGGGCATGCAGTTCCTTGGCACGTGCGTCCGGGCCGTGTGCCCGGGACGTGTGGACGAGGGCACTATACCAGCGGCCCGCCGGCAGGTCAACGTACGAAAACATTCGATGCGTTGACACGGGAGGCACTTACGCTAATGATACAAGCCGCAGGAGCGAACCATGGCTAAGACGATCGACCTGGACCTGGTGCGGCACATCGGCAAGCTCAGCCGCATTGAGCTGACGGAGCAGGAGGTGCAGACTTTCAGCCGCCAGCTGGCCGGCATTTTGGATTACTTCGACAAGCTGCGCGAGCTGGACACCTCCAACGTCCAGCCCATGGCCCACGCCGTGGAAATCCACAACGTCCTGGCCGCCGACACGCCCGGCGAGTCGCTGACGCCGGACCAGGCGTTGGCCAACGCGCCGCAGCGCGACGGAAACTTTTTCAAGGTCCCCAAGGTCATCGGCGACAGCCAGTAGCGATTTTTTCCAACATCATCATGGGCGCAAACAAGATTACAGACTTATCGGCGCGGGAATTGGCTGCGGCCATCGCGGCCGGCCAGTGCAAGGCCGCCGAGGCGGCGGAGGCGTATCTGTCGGCCATCGCCGCCGGCGAGCCGACCCTGCATGCCTACAACGACGTCCTGGCCGACCGCGCGATGGAGCAGGCCAAGGCCGTCGATGCCGCCCGCGCCGCGGGCAAAAAGCTCGGCCCCCTGGCCGGCGTGCCGCTGGCCATCAAGGACAACTTCTGCACGCCTTACGGCCGGACCACCTGCGCGTCGAAAATCCTGGCCAATTTCCGCGCCCCCTACATGGCCACGGCCGTGGGAAAGCTGGAGGCCGCCGGCGCCGTTATCCTCGGCAAGACGAACATGGACGAGTTCGCGATGGGTTCCTCCACCGAGAACAGTGGCTTTCGCCCCACGGCCAATCCCTGGGACACCTCCCGCGTGCCGGGCGGCTCCTCGGGCGGATCGGCCGCGGCGGTGTCCGCCCGCCTGGCCGCCGGGGCATTGGGCAGCGACACGGGCGGATCGATCCGCCAGCCGGCGGCGTTCTGCGGCGTGGTGGGGCTGAAGCCCACCTACGGGCGCGTCAGCCGCTATGGCCTGGTGGCCTTCGGTAGCAGCCTGGATCAGATCGGCCCCATCGCGCAAGACATCGCCGACTGCGCCCTGCTACTGGGCGCCATCGCCGGCCACGACGCCAAAGACTCCACCTGCCTGGACCGCCCCGTGCCGGACTATCTGGCCACGCTGGACGAACCGCTGAAGGGCTTGCGCGTCGGCTGGCCGAGCGAATTCTTCTCCAAGGCGCTGGACGGCGAGATTGCCGCCGCCATCGGCAAGGCGGCTGAGGTGTTCAAGTCGCTGGGCGCCTCCGTCGTCGAAGTCTCGCTGCCGCACAGCCGCATCAACATCGACGCCGCCGGCCAAGTCAGCTCCTACGCCGTGGCCTGCTACTACATCGTGGCCATGGCCGAGGCCTCCAGCAACCTGGCCCGCTATGACGGCGTCCACTACGGCCACCGGACCGCCCAGCCGGTCGACGACATCATCGCGCTGTACTCCAAGACGCGTGCGGAAGGCTTCGGCGAGGAGGTCAAGCGACGCATCATGCTGGGGACCTACACGCTCTCGGCCGGGTATTACGACGCCTACTACAACAAGGCCCTGAAGGTCCGCCGGCTGATCAAGAACGACTTCGACCAGGCCTTCGGGCGCTGCGACCTGGTGCTGTGCCCTGTGGCCCCGACGACGGCCTTTAGGCTGGGCGAAAAGACGGCCGACCCGCTGACGATGTACCTGGAGGACATCTACACCATCAGCCTGAACCTGGCCGGGCTGCCTGGGCTGTCGCTGCCGGCGGGGTTGTCCAAGGCCGGCCTGCCCATCGGCATGCAGCTCATCGGGCCGGTCTTCAGCGAGGAAACGCTCCTCCGGGCCGGGCGCATGTTCGAAAAAGCCGCCAAACTCTCGCGCCTCCGGCCGCCGGCAACGTCGTGAGTCCCACCCCGCCGTCTTGGAGGGGACAAACAGGAGAACTTTTCGCCTCCTCGGGCGTCAGAAGGGTAGCGGCGTTTGTGACCCAAACTTTCCAAAAGGAGAGACCCATGCCTACAAAACGCCAAGTGTCCCTAGCCGTCGTCACGATGCTCGCCCTGTGTCTGCCGGCCTGGGCCGAGCAGGCTGAACCGTCGTCGGCCCTGGCCCAGATGCCGATCAAGGAGGTGACCATCTTCAAGGACGGCCACGCCCTGGTCCTCCACGCCGGCAAGGTGCCCACCGACCAGGCTGGCAACGTCGTGCTGGACTACCTGCCCACGCCGCTGCTGGGGGCGTTCTGGCCGTACAGCGCCGACAAGGACGCCAAGCTCCAGGCCGTCACCGCCAGCCAGCGGTACGTGCGCGTCGAACGCACGGCCCTCAACCTCCGTGAGATTCTGGAAGCCAACATCGGCGCGGAGGCCACCATCACCGAGAACACCGGCCAGATCTATCCCGCCACCATCGTCGCCCTGCCGTTCCGCAGCGGCCAGGAGTTGGAGGCCACCAGCCCGCCCAATACCGTCCCGCAACTGCCGGTCAAGGGCGAGGTGGTGCTGCTCAAGACGCAGCTCGGCGTCAAGACCGTCCGCGTGGACGCCATCCGCGACGTGACCATCGCCGGCGAGGTACATCCCAAGGCCGCCGCGGAGGAGTTCCGCAACCTCCTGACGTTGAAGATGCAGTGGAAAGGCAAGCCCGCCGGCACAGCCGACGTGGGCATGATGTACATTCAAAAGGGCCTGCGCTGGATCCCCAGCTACAAGGTGGACATCGATGGCGAGGGCAAGGCTTCCGTCAAGTTTCAGGCCACGCTGGTCAACGAGCTGGCCGACCTCCAGGACGTGACCGCGCATCTGGTGATCGGCGTGCCGAGTTTCACCTTCCAGGATTCCGTCGACCCGATCGCCCTTCAGCAGCAGCTCGCCCAGCTTTCCCCCTATTTCGGCAACGCCAGCCAGACGGGCTATGGCTTGAGCAACGCCGTCATGTCTCAAGTACGCATGGAGGATCGGTCCGGTGCTCCCGCGCCTGTCCCGGCCGAAGGCGCCGCGGTGCCGGGGCCGGAGGTTTCCGGCAGCGAGCGGAGCGAGGACCTGTTCGTCTTCGAGGTGCAGCACGTCAGCCTCAAGAAGGGCGAGCGGATGGTGCTGCCTGTGACCGAGTTTGTGCTGCCCTACCACGACGTGTTCACGCTGGACGTGCCCTTCACGCCGCCGCCGGAGATTTGGGGCAACGTGATGGACTACATGCGAAGTCGCATGACCAACCCGGCTGAGGCGTCGATCGCCCGGCTGATGAACGCCCCCAAGGTCCAGCACCAGATTCGGCTGACCAACGACTCCAAGGCGCCGCTGACGACCGCTCCGGCGCTGATCATGGGGCAGGGTCGTCTGCTCGCCCAGGGCCTGATGACCTACACGGCCATCGGCGGCAACTGCGACCTGCCCATCACCGCGGCCGTGGACATCGCCGTGGCCAAGAGCGAGAAGGAAACCGCCCGCACGCCCAACGCCGTCACCTGGAACAAAGAATCGTACGCGCGGGCGGACCTGACCGGAACGCTGAAGCTCACCAACCGCAAGGACAAGAAGGTCACGGTGGAAGTCACGCGCTATGTGCTGGGCAATCTCACCGAGGCCGGCCAAGATGGAAAGATCGAGATGGTCAACGTCTTTGAGGACACCTCCTTCCTCCCGGCCGGGGTGGCTCAGCAGCCCTCCTGGGGCTGGTGGTGGTGGTACAACTGGCCGTACTGGTGGTACCGCTTCAACGGCATCGGGAAGGCCACCTGGACGGTGAACTTAGAGCCTGGAAAGGCCGCCGAACTGACCTACGCCTGGAACTACTATTGGCGGTAGGAGGCGGGCGGGATTACACCCACGTGACCTTCAGCAGGTGCGTGGAGCAACTGATGCACGGGTCGTAGGCCCGCACGAGCATCTCCAGGTCGTGGGCGATCTGGTCCTGGCTGCGCCGAGCGATGACCTCCGGCACGTACTTCCGCATGTCGCGGTCGATGTTGCCCAGGTTCATGCCCGTGGGAATAACGCAGTTGGCCTTGGTGCAGACGCCCTTATCGTCGTACGTGTAGTCGTGCACCAGCAGGCCGCGGGGCACCTCCGTCAGGCCGATGCCGCGCCCCACCCGGGGCCGGACGGCCGGTGCCAGCGTCGCCTCCGAAAGGTCCATCGCCAGAAGCGCGTCCAGTTGTTTCCGCGCCTCGTCGTACCAGTGGACGATCTCGACGACCTGGGCGAAGGTGTTGGCGAAGGGGTTGTAGCACGGGGCCGCCAGATTCAAGGCCGAGGCAGCCGCCTTGCCGCGGGCGTTGAGCTTGTCGTGATTGTTGTTGAACCGCGACAGGGCCCCCACCGCCAGCGATTCGCCCGTGTTGTACGCGTGCTTGGCCGTGGAGTGCTCCACGCATTTTTCGTGGATGAACTGCTCGTAGTCATGGGGGTCGATCACCCCGGCCACGGAGCTTTTGAGTTGGCCGTCGTAGAAGGCGTACTCGTCGTCGCACGTCAGCGAAAGGTCCTCACGCTCGCGCTCGAATTCGGGGAACTTGCCGATGATGGAAGCCATCAGGTCCACCGTGGCGTCGACGTCGGCGGTGAGAGAATCGATATATTCCTTGACCCTCAGCAGCGCGCCGCGCGGCGGAACGTAGGTGAAGCCGCCGGGCACCAGCGAGATGGGGTGCACGTGCCGGCCGCAGAGATTATCGCTGATGACGTTGCCAAGCTTCTTGAGGCGCAGGGCACGCTTGACCACGTCGGGGTGGCTGGCGGCCAGGGGAATGACGCTGGGGGCCGCGAAGGCGTCCGGGGCGGCTAGGAAGTACACGTGCAGGACGTGGCTTTGGATTTCCTCGGCCATGAGCATCAGCTTGCGGAGCGCCAGAGTTTCGGGCGTGATCGTCACGCCGAAGGCGTCGTCGGTGGCCCGGATGCTGGCGGTGGTGTGGCCCACCGAGCAGATGCCGCAGATGCGGCATGTCAGCAGCGACGTGTCGCGCCAGCTCAGCCCCTCGATCATGCTCTCGAAGACCCGCGGCGTCTCGACAATCCGCAGCTGGCACTGCGTCACCTTGCCGTTGGCGGCCCGCACGACGATGTCGCCGTGGCCCTCGACGCGGGTGAGGTGATGCACGTGGATGTTCAACGACTTTGCCATGACGGACTCCGGCGCACGCGATTTTCCATTTTTTCCGCTCTTATTCCTTGGCCACGTCGAAGACGCCGTTGAACAGGCGGAACTCGTCGAGCACCTGCTCCAGCGTCAGGCCGAACTCTTCCAGCACGTCCTTGGCGGCCTTGTTATTGGGGTCGCTGATCAGGCCGCGGCAGGCGTAGCATCGCCCGCCGTAGCTGGGACACCAGGCCGTGCAGCCAGCCCGGGCCACCACGCCCATGCAGTATTGGCCCTTGTGATACAGGCAGACGTTCTCTCGCAGCTTGCACTCCACGCACACCGGATAGTCGGGAATCTGCGGCTGGCGCCCAGCGACCAGGCTGGTGAGCACCTCCAGGAACTCGCCCTTGGGGATCGGGCAGCCGTGGACCTTGTAGTCCACCTTGATGATGGCCTCGATGGGCTGGACGGCGCTGGTTTCATACAAGTGAGCCTGCTTGCCGTAGACGGTCTTCATCGCTTTCTCGATACCACGGAAGTTCTTCAGCACGTTCAGGCCGCCCGTGGTGGCGCAGGCCCCCAGGGCGACGACGAACTTGGCGTTGCGACGGATTTGCTCCAGCCGGGACCGGTCGCTCTCGCGGCTGAAGGCCCCTTCGATGAAGGCGACGTCGCAGGCGTCCTGGCGGTCGTCGATGGCTTCGCGGAACTGCACGATGTCCACTTTTTTCAGGATGTCTAGAAGTTCGTCCTCGCAGTTGAGCACCTGAAGCTGGCAGCCCTCGCAACTGGTGAAATCATAGAACGCGATTCGAAGTTTTTTGCCGCTGCCGCTGTCGCCGGCTCCGGCCTTGCCCTTGGTCTTAACCTTGGCTTCGGTTCCGGTTTTAGCGCGGGTCTGTGGCGCCTTGGATTGTTTCCGCCGCGGCTGGGCCATCAGATGCCCTCCCGCAGCCGCAGCACATCGGCGTAGCTGAAGATCGGCCCTTCCTGGCAGACGTACACGTCGCGAATCTGGCAGTGGCCGCACTTGCCCAGGCCGCACTTCATCCGCCGCTCCAGCGAGCAGTAGATGTGATTTTTTCGCAGCCCCATCGCCAGGGCCTCCAGCACGGCGAACTTGAACATCACCGGCGGGCCGATGATGAACGCCGCCGTCTGGGCCGGATCGACCTTGCCGATCCGGCGGAACAGCGTGGTAATCACGCCGGTGTGGCCCTTCCAGCCCTCGCTGCCGCGATCGACGGTGACCATGCAGTCGCAGTCCTGCCGCTTGCTCCAGGCTTCCAAGTCATCGCGGAACAGCAGGTCGTCCGGCGTGCGGGCGCCGTAGAGGATGATCACGCGGCGGAACTTGTCCCGGCGGTCCAGGGCCGCCTGGATGAAGCTGCGGCACGGCGCCAGCCCCAGCCCCCCGGCCGCCAGCAGCAGGTCCATGCCGGCCACCGTGTCCATGTCGAAGCCGTTGCCGAAGGGCCCGCGAAGCCCCACGGCGTCGCCGGTGGACAGCCGGCCGATGGCGCTCGTCACGTCGCCGACGGCCCGGACGCACATCTCCAGGTCGGGCCGCTTGCCGGGCCCCGAGCAGATGGAAATCGGCGACTCGCCCCGCCCCAGAACGCCGGCCTCCATGAACTGGCCGGCCTTGTACTCGATGCCTAAGCCATCCTCGAACTCCAGGCGCAGGAAAGTTTCCTTGTCGGTGAATTTCCTGGCCTCGGCCACGCGGGCCACGCGAGGCAGGTAAGGCACCGACCAGGATTCCGCCGATGGGCGCGCCGATTGTTCCATGAGCACTCTCGCTATTTCCTGCCCTCGTCGTGCAGGATTTCCGCCGCCTCGCCGGCGATCTGCTGGAAGGCCTCCAGGATGGAGATGCTGGCCACGCAGTGGCGGATGCACCGCCCGCAGCCCACGCAGCCGAGCCGGCCGGTCCGCTCCAGGATGTACTTGCCCTTGCGGAACATCCGATGGCGGGTGCGGTTGGCCAGGTTCGCGCGGAAGTTCTCTCCGCCGGCCACGATGGCAAACCCCTGGAGCTGGCAGGAGTCCCACTGCCTGCGGCGGACGCCGCCGGCGGCGTCGATGTTCAACTTGTCCTGCACGTCGAAGCAGAAGCACGTGGGGCAGACGTTGGTGCAGGTGCCGCAACTGAAGCACCGCCGCGAGATCGCCTCCCACAGCAGCGAGTCGTAACTGGCTTCCAGAAGCTCCGGCAGGTATCGCGTGTCGTAAGGCAGCTTTTTGTGGAAGTTGGCGGCCTTGACCTTGTCGTAGGCCTGCTTGGCCTTGTGGTCCTCCGGGCCGGCGGGAGCGGTCAAGCCGGCGGCGCTGAGCAGCTTGATGCCGGTGTCGCTGCCGATCTCCACGAAGTAGCGGTCGCCCAGGTCGGTCAGGAACAGGTCAAAGCCTCCCTCCGGCGGCTCCAGCGTCCCCATGTCGGCCTGGAACTGAAGGTCGTTGGCCGGGGCCTGGACGTTGACGCCGATCAGCCGCACGGCCGCCCGCTTGGACAGGTAATAGGGATCCGCCGGATCCTTGGCGTAGAACGCGTCGGCGGTGGCGATGGCGTGCAGGTCGTAGGGATGCACGCCCAACAGGACCGTCGAACGGACCGTCATCACGTCCATCTTGGCGCTGTGAGGGTCGGGGCCGTCGAACTCCAGCAGCGTTTCATACATCGGCAACAGGTATTTCTTGGGCGGCAGGATGGTGATGTCGTAGTCCATCCGGACGTGGGCGATGTCTTCCCGGCTGGTCAGCTCCGCGAAGGCGAAATGGCCGCTGCCGCGGTCCACCGGGGCCATGACGCGGCTGTCGCGCATCAAAAAGGCGACGAACTCGCGAAATTTGCCTTTGGGCAGCGTTTGCGGAAGCATGCAATGACCTTTGCCAGTTCTTTCGCCCGACGTCCCTGTCGACCGCTTCACTGTACCAAGTTCGCCCCCCGGGCCTCCAGGGGCTTTGCGTCCTCAGCAGATTCGCGGCAATTCCTCGCCGTAGGGCATCTGCACGACCCGCCGGCCGCCGATGTCGGTCACCATTTCTACGATAGGCGAGCTGCCGGCTGGGCCGACGGCGCCGATGACGGCCGCCTGACGAGCGAGGCCGTGCTTGGCCAGAATCGCTACAGCTTTATCGGCCAATTTCGGCTCCAGGACCGCGACTAACTTGCCTTCGTTGGCCGCCGACAGCACGTCCAGGCCGAGCATCTCCGCCGCGGCCAGGACGGTGCGGTTGACGGGGATGGCCGTCTGGTGAATCTCGACGTCCCGGCCGCAGCCGTCGGCTATTTCCGCCAGCGTGGCCGCCAGACCGCCGCGGGTGGGGTCGCGCATGAAGTGCACCGCCGGGCCGAACTCATCCAGCAGCGCCGCCGTCAGTTCGGCGATCGACGCACAATCGCTGGCCAGCTCAGCCGAGAAGCTCAGGCCCTTGCGGCAGCTCATCACGGCCAGGCCGTGCTCGCCCAGCGGCCCGGACAGCAGAATCGCGTCGCCCGTGGCGATGCGGTCGAAGCCAAGCCTGGCGGCCGGGTGCATCAGCCCCACGCCGCTGGTATTCATGATAAGTCCGTCGCAGGCGTCGCGGCCCACGACCTTCGTGTCGCCCGTAACCACCGGCACGCCCGCGGCCTGGGCCGCCCGGCCGGCGGATTCCAACATCTCACGCAGCACGGCAATCTCCAGGCCTTCCTGCACGACCAGCGCCAGGCTGATCGCCAGCGGCTTGGACCCCGCCACGGCCAGGTCATTAATCGTGCCGCAGACGGCCAGCTTGCCGATGTCCCCGCCGGGGAACCGCAGCGGCTGGACGACGTAGCTGTCGGTGGTGAAGGCCAGCTTTGCGCCCTGGGCCTGAAAGACGGCGGCGTCAGTCAGATGGCGCGGATCCTGCCCGCCGCCCAGGGCCGGGAGAATCACGTCCCGCACCAGCTCGGCAGACAACTGCCCGCCTCCGCCGTGGGCCAACTGGATGTGCTTGGTATCGGCCATGCTATTTCTGCCCGGTCCTTGCCATCGCGGTCGCGACGGCCTGGCGATCGTACTTGTACGAGGCCGCACAGGCGCCCTCGGAAGACACCATGCACGGGCCCAGCGGATCGCGCGGCGTGCAGCGGCGGGCAAACAGCGGGCAATCCGTCGGCAGCAGGCGCCCGCAGATGACCTCGCCGCAGCGGCAGCCGGGAAGCTCGTAGCTTTCCATCGGCGGCAAATCAAACCGCCGCGCCGCGTCGAACGCCGCATACTCCGGCCGCAGCACCAGGCCGCTTTGCGGAATCACGCCCAACGCTCGCCAGGGAACGTCGGCCACGGCGAACACTTCCTCCAGCAGATGCTTCGCCGTCACGTTGCCGCCGGCGGAGACTGCAAGGTACACGCTCGCCGCCGCGGGCTTATCCTCGGCGAGCTGCTCCAGAATAGCCGTCAGGCCCAGGAGGATTTGCGACGGATCGAATCCCGCCACCACGCACGGCCGGCGGTACTTGCGGACGATAGGCTCGTAGGCCGCGTAGCCCAGGATCACGCTGACGTGGCCGGGGCACAGGAAACCGTCGATGGCCACCTGACCCCCCGCCAGCAGCGCCTCCATGGCCGGCAACACGAGCTTGTGGGCGGCAAGGACGCTGAAATTTTTCAGAGACTCCTTTCGTGCCCGCCGCACGGCAAGGGCCGTGCCCGGCGCGGTCGTCTCGAACCCCACGGCCAGGAAGACCACCTGTCGCTGCGGCCGGGCGGCCGCCAGTTCCACGGCCTGGTCGGCGGAATAGACCACCTCCACCTCGGCGCCGCGGGCGCGGGCCTCGGCCAGGGAGCCCTCCCGGCCCGGCACGCGGACCATGTCGCCGTAGGTGGCCACGATGGGCGCCTCGCCGCAGGCCCCCAGCGCCAGGCGGACGGCCTGGTCGATGTAGGACTGGTCCGTCACGCACACCGGGCACCCCGGCCCGCTCACCAGCCGCAGCAACGGCGGCAGCAGGCTGCGCAGGCCGCTGCGGGCGATGGCCGTCGTGTGCGTGCCGCAGATTTCCATAATCTGGATGCCGCGGCCAGCCAGCCGGTCGGCTAAACGGCAGAGCCTTTGGCGTATGTCGT
>JBEKZI010000052.1:0-15034 GCA_049510055.1 Phycisphaerae bacterium
ATCCTGTTCCTGGACACGCCCGCCGTGACCGTCGATGCCCTGGCCGGTAGCGATGAGATCGTCGTGATAGCCCCGGCCGCCAACGGCGCGGTCTGGGACGTGGACGTCACCATCGACGGCGGAGCGCCTTCCGCCAGCGACAAGCTGGTGGTCCAGACGCCTTACGACGCCCAGACGGCCGTCTATACGCCTTCCGGCGCATAGGACGGCACGCTGGACATCTCGTCGATGAGCTCGACCATCCATATCACGGAGATTGAGCAGCTTGTTTACGACGGCGAGGCCCAAAGCGGCACGCTGACGGTGAACTGGAGCGGGACGAACACCTACCAGTCCGCCGGTCCGGCGACCGATGCCGGCAGCTTCTCGGTCGGTTCGCTGCTCCCGATCAACTTCGAGACCCTCGGCGACGACGCAGTCTTGAACGTCAACAGCACGGCCGACGGCGACATACTGGTGATGAAAGGCACGGCCTTTGATGACACCTTCGCGGTCACCACGGCGACCGTTCAGCTGAACGACCAATTGGTAATCAACCACAACCTGGACACTGCGGACACGCTCGTGTTACAGGGCGGCGATCCGTCCACCTCCTCGGATGTGGCGGACATCACGGGCGGCGGTGCGGCGATGACGGCGAACCTAGGTTCGACCGCCCCGACGATTACGGGCGGCGGCCTGCCGACCATCGACCTGTCCGGCATCGAGGTGGTCAACCTGGACACCGCCACGGGGAACCTGACGGTCAACGGCACCAGCGGCAACGATTCGGCGGTGGTTTCGCCGACAGGCGCCGCGGCGGCGACCGTGCAGATGAACGCCGTCTCGCCGGTGGTGTACGCCAGCAACATCGGAACGACGTTCTTGGTGGACCTGCTCGGCGGGTCGGACTCACTGACGGTCAACGGCACGGAGAGCGGTAACGCGATCACGGTGACGCCGGTGTCGGTGGCCGTGGACAGCTTCAAAAAGGTGACCTATTCACACACCGAGAACCTGGTGGTCAACGGCTTGGCCGGCGACGATACGTTCAGCGTCACGGCCACGGGAACGAGTCCGACGATCCGCCTGAACGGCGGTGATCCGCTGGCCCCTGGCAGCGACACGTTGGTGCTGGGCGGGACCATCAACGTCGCCGACACCTACGCCATCACGCCGGGGACCGACAGCCAGTCCGGCGTGGCGGTGGTGAACATCGCCGGCGACGGGGCCTCGACGGTGAGCTTCACGGGCATCGAGGCCATCACGATCAACGGCGGCGGCGGGACCGGCAGCGACCAGTTGACGGTCAATGGCACCGGCGGCGACAACGCCATCGACTTTGACGGTACCGGGGCCGCGGCGGCCATCGCGCAGGTGGACGGCGGGCCGACGATAACGGTCAGCGCCTTCGGCAGCACCGGCGGGGCCGGGACGTTCACGCTGAACGGCCTGGGCGGTAGCGACGTGATCACCGTGACGCCGGACGGCTTGGGCAGCGCGGAGGGCATCACGGTCAACGCCCGCTACCCCCGCAGCAAGGCGGCCGTGTACGTCAACGGCACGTCCGGAGATGACAGCATTGCCGTGACGACGACGTCGACCACCACCGGCAGGGTCACGGTCGGCTCTTCCGCCCCCGTGACCGTCAACAGTCCAAATTACCTGACGGTCAACGGCCTGGATGGTAACGACACCATCGCCGTGACCGCCGTCACGCCGCTGTCGATACCGATCGCGCTGGATGGCGGCGCCGGGGACGACACGTTCAGCATCAACACCTACACCGGTTCGTTGACGATCACGGGCGGAATCGGCTCCGACACCATCAGCTTCAACAACTACGGCGTCGGCATCCGGTTCGACATGGACAACGCGACGACCCTCCAGTCGGTGGCGAGCACGGGTCTGAAGATCAGGCTCACGGAGCTGATCGAGAACCTAGTCGGCACCGCCCATCCGGACATCGTCTATATCGATGCCCTGGCCGAGGCCCGCAGCGTCGATCTGGGTGATCCGACGGGTCCGGACTTTACGTTGAACCCGCCGGGCAACGCCAAGAACTCCCCGGCCGATTACCTGTTCTTCGACGGCCAGGAGATGGACGTGACCGTCACGCGAAACGGCGTACCGGCGATCAACGGGACGATTAACGCCTTCGGATATGAGACGGTTACCTTCACGAACGTGGAACGTCTGAAAGTAGATAACAGCAGCAGCGTGACGAACCTGGGAGGCTTTGAGAACGCCTTCACGCTGTCTACGGACTATCCGCTGAACCTCCAGGTGCTGAAAGGCCACAAGCCGCGGGCCGTGGCGATTGGCGATGTGAACGGTGACTCCAACAACGACCTGATTTTGGTCACGAGTAGCGAGCCCGGCCTGATCTATGTCATGCTGGGTAACGGTGACGGCACCTTCCAGCCGGCCCAGGCGGTCACGACCCCCAGCACGCTGCTGCCGGATGGCAGCAGGCTCAGAACCCTCTATGACGTCGCGCTGGGCGACATGAACGGCGACGGTGACCTGGATATCGTGGTCACCAGCAAGGACCGCCACAACAAGGCGAACGTCGCCGTCCTGACGAACGACGGCACCGGCCACTTCACGCCGACCCAGAACATCCTCGTGCCGGGCCTCGCCGCCACCGTCCTGGGGCTCGAGCTGGGTGATTTGGACAACGACGGCGCCTTGGACGTGGCGGTCTCCGGCTACAAGCGGGTGGTGGTGCTCAAGAACGACGGCACCGGCACCTTGTCGATCGGGGACTCGATGCTCACGGACGGACGATACGCTCGGAGCGTCGCGTTGGCCGACGTCGATCACGATGGCTTCAACGACATCCTGGTCTCCAACCTCAAAGGCAACAAGGTGGACATCTTCCTGAACGATGGCACCGGCGGATTTGACCCGACGCCCAACCAGTCGGTCTCCCTGAAACAGTTCGGTGGGAAGAGTCCGACCGCGCTGACGGTGGCTGACTTCAATAATGACGGCTGGGTCGATTTTGCGGTCTCCAATGCCGTGGGCAAGGCCTTCAGCGTGGCGCTGAACAACGCGGACGGCAGCGGCACCTTTACGCCGCTGTCTCAGCCAACCATCCTGCCGCTGCAGTATCAGTCGATCGTGGCTGGGGACATGAACGGTGACGGCAAGCAGGACCTTGTGCTCACCGCCAGCGATGGCAACACGGTGATGGTGATCCTCGGCGTGGGCAACGGGACGTTCAGCACGCCGTACAAGTTTAAGGTCGGCAATGTCAAGAACAAGCAGCCGGCGGGCCTGGCCATCGCGGATCTGAACCACGACGGTGGCCTGGACATCGTGACGGCCGATGCCGGGAACAACAGGATCAGCGTCATGCTTCAGAACCCGGTGGTTTGACGCCCAACGCCCAAGAGGCTGCTGGAAGTTGAGTCTATGACGCGGAAGCCTCCCTCGCAGGAGGGGGGCTTCCGTCTTTTATCGCGTCGAATCGCCACCGCTCGCCCGTGTCCGCTAAGGCTGTCACTGCGTTGAAGGTTCATATGAACTCGCCCGCGAGGTATAATCTGTTTCCGTTCCGGCTGATTTCGCCTTGGAGAGCACTCTATGAGCTTTGCCTTTTTGAGGAATGGCCTCGTCTGTGTGGTCGTGGCAGCGTGTGTTGCCCATGCCCATGCGGAATCGGCCGGGTCGGAACTTGAGGCGGCGTCGCTGTCCACAGGGTCTCTGGGGCGGCCGAACCCCGCTGTGGGGCCAACCAAGGTGTTCGTGCAGATCTGGTTCGCCGACGTCGACAACATCGACAGCGCGAAGCAGAACTACACGGCCAACGTGTACATCCGCCTGCGATGGACAGATCCTCGGCTTGCCCGCCGAGAAAAGGGGCCCAAGCCTTATGACCTCAAGGATATCTGGCATCCTCCTGTGATAATAGCCAACGAGATCGGGCTGGTTCGTAGGACGCTTCCGGAAACCGCCGTGGTGACGCCGGAGGGCACGGTGATCTGCCGTCAAAGGTACGTGGGCGTATTCTCGCAGCCGCTTCAGCTCAAGGAGTTCCCCTTCGACAGCCACGTCTTCCGTCTCCATCTGGTCTTGCCGGGCTACAGTCCACAGGAAGTCGAGTTCGCGGCCGATGAGACGTTGCCCAACCGGGGCGGGCCGAGATCAGCGGATGGCGCGGGCATTGCCGACGAGATTTCGCTACCCGACTGGGATATCCAGTGGTGCCGAACGATGCCGCTGCCATATGTTACGACAGCCGGAGGAATGGTTGCCGCTGGATATGCCATGGACTTCAAGGCTCGGCGAGACTGGGGCTACTTCGTCTGGAAGATCGTGGGGCCGTTGACTCTGATCGTACTGATGTCCTGGTTGGTCTTCTGGATCGATCCAACCCATGCCGGTACCCAAATCGGCGTCGGCACGATGGCCATGCTTACCCTGATCGCGTACCGATTCGCGATCGACCAGAGCGTTCCCAAGGTCGATTACCTGACCCGCTTGGATTACTTCGTTATCGGAGCTACCCTTCTGGTCTTTCTCGCCTTGTGCCAAGTGGTTGTGACGGCCAGTTTAGCTCAGAAAGATCGTCTGGCTCTGGCACGGCGGATGGACCAGTGGTCACGAGTCATCTTCCTTATCCTGCTGGCCGGGTTGATCGTTGGTTCGCTTCTGGTCTGATCCTGGGAGGCTGACGTCGTCTGGAAAGCCCGCAGATGGATCCCGAAAGGCTGGTAGCCCTCTGGCATACAGTTGACTGACGAAAGGAGCCTGGGTGTGAAGACAACCGCAGACCCCTCATCGCGTCCCACAGCGGCCGGCGCAGAGCGACGGAGGCTCCAGGACGCTGATGAGTCCAAGACCGCCTGGAGACAGTGGGGGCCATACCTAAGCGAGAGGCAATGGGGTACCGTCCGAGAGGATTACAGCGACTCCGGCAGTGCCTGGGACAGTTTCACGCACGACCAAGCCCGCTCCCGGGCGTATCATTGGGGCGAGGACGGGCTGGCGGGGATCTCCGACGATAATCAGCATCTTTGCTTCGCCCTGGCCCTGTGGAACGGAGCCGACCCCATCCTGAAAGAGCGCCTCTTCGGCCTGAGCAACAGCGAGGGCAATCATGGCGAGGACGTCAAGGAGTACTACTTCTACCTCGATAACACGCCCACCCATTCGTACATGAAGTACTTGTACAAGTACCCGCAGCGGGCGTTTCCGTATGACGATCTCGTGGCAACCAATCGTCAACGCTCTCGCAAGGAATTGGAGTACGAATTGCTCGACACAGGAATCTTCGACGAGGACCGATACTTCGACGTATTTGTCGAGTATGCCAAGGCCTCACCGGAGGATATCCTGATCCGCCTCACCGTGTGGAACCGCGGACCGGAGGAGGCGATCCTCCATCTGCTGCCGACGCTGTGGTTCCGGAATATCTGGTCGTGGCAACCGGGCGCGCCCAAGCCCGTGATTCAGTGCGTGCGGAAGTCTGATCCGGCGGTCCTTGCCGCGCGTCATGTCGACATGGAAGACAGGTTCCTTTACTGCGGCGGACGTCCCGAACTGCTGTTCACGGAGAATGAGACGAACAATGAACGCATCTTCGGCACCCCTAACGCGGGCCCGTATGTAAAGGACGGCATCCACAACTACCTTGTCCACGGCCGCCGCAACGCAGTGAACCCGCGTAAGACGGGGTCAAAAGCTGCGGCCCACTATCGGATGAACGTCGCTGCGGGCCGGTCTGTCAGCGTCTGCCTGCGGCTCAGAGATGTCCTACCGACGGCCGATGGCGGTTCGCTGGGGAAGGACTTCGAAGAGGTGTTCACCGCCCGCAAGCAGGAGGCCGACGAGTTTTGGAATGAGGTTACACCTTCCGGCGCCGGCGAGGACGAGCGGAACATCCTGCGCCAATCGCTGGCGAGCATGCTCTGGAGCAAACAGTTCTACTATTTTGATGTCCCGCTGTGGTTGACGGAGCATGGCGCGGGCGCTGCGCGAGCGGCCAAGCGCGCCTTTCGCGTGCGGAACGCCGAGTGGTTCCACATGGTCAGCGGCGACATCATCTCCATGCCCGACAAGTGGGAGTATCCCTGGTTTGCCGCGTGGGATCTAGCCTTTCACACCGTAGCGCTGTCGGCAGTGGACGTCGCCTTGGCCAAGCAACAGCTCGAGCTGATGCTCCGGCACGTGTATATGCACCCCAGCGGGCAACTGCCTGCCTACGAGTGGAATTTCAGTGACGTCAACCCGCCGGTACATGCCTGGGCGGCCTGGTTCCTGTATCAGACGGAGAGGGACGCCGGAGGCCAGGGCGATCGGGAGTTCCTGGTCCGTTGCTTCGACAAGCTGCTGATCAACTTCACCTGGTGGGTCAATCGGAAGGATCGCGACGGGCGGAACGTATTCCAGGGCGGCTTCCTAGGCTTGGACAACATCGGCGTGTTCGACCGCAGCGCCCCTCTGCCGACCGGAGGATATCTGGATCAGGCCGACGGCACGGCCTGGATGTGCCTCTACTGCCAGAACATGTTCCAACTTGCGTTGGAATTGTCCCGGTACAGTCCAGGCTACCAGGAATTGGCTGTGAAATTCGCCGAACACTTCCTGTGGATTGCCGCGGCCATGGACCATATTGGCGAACACGATGACGAGATGTGGGACGAAGAGGACGGCTTCTTCTATGACGTCCTGCGCCTTCCCGACGGCTCCGCCCAACGGCTCAAGATACGGTCCATCGTGGGCCTGTTGCCCCTGTGCGCCGCGACAGTCATTGACCGCGAAGTCGTGGGTCGCTTCCCAAGATTGCTGGAGCAAGTGCAGTGGTTCCTGACTCGCCACCAAACATTGCTGATGAATATTACCTCCCCGGCCAAGCCCGGCGTCGAGAATCGCCGGCTCTTCGCCATCCTCAACGAGGACAAGCTTCGCCGCATCCTCTCCAGGATGCTGGATGAGGATGAATTCCTCGGTCCGTATGGCATCCGATCCGTCTCCAAGTATCATGCGGATCACCCCTTCATAATCCGTGTCGAGGGGCGGGAGTATCGTGTCGGTTATCTGCCCGCGGAGTCGGACAATGACGTGTTCGGCGGGAACTCCAACTGGCGCGGCCCGGTGTGGATGCCCGTCAACGTGCTCATCATCCGTGCGTTGCTCAACCTCTACGGGTACTACGGCAATGATTTCAAGGTGGAATGTCCGACAAGGTCAGGCCGCCTGATGACCCTCTATGAGGTCAGCCGGGATATTGTGGACCGGCTCACTCGGATATTCCTTCGCGGCCAAGACGGGCGACGTCCCCTCTACGGAGGCTCACAGAAGTTTCAAACGGACCCCCACTGGCGCGATTACCTGCTGTTCTACGAGTACTTCCATGGCGACAACGGTGCCGGCATCGGCGCCAGTCACCAAACCGGCTGGACGGGTCTGATCGGCAAATTGATCCAATTCTATGGAGTCCTAAGCCCCGAGGCCTGGTTGAAGCGAGGTCCATCCGGCTAGTTTTTCGCTCTCGGCGAACTACGCCCGGGGGGATTTCCGGCTTCGCCCCTCGACTTCGCTCGGGGCTACGCCGGACAAGCGAACCTCCGACCGCCGGTTACGGACACCGAAGGCGCCCGATGCGTCCCACGAGGTAAAACATGCCCGGCGTAACTACGCCCGACAGGAGTCGAACCTGTGACCTGCGGTTTAGGAAACCGCCGCTCTATCCTTCTGAGCTACGGGCGTGCGTCGCAGCCGGCGGCTGCTCCCTGGCACTGTATCGGCGGGGCCGGGCAGCAGCAATAGGCATTAGAACACCTGGCATTAGGCATCCGCCTTCGCCCTGGGGGCTACGGCGGACAAGTCAGGCACTAGGCACTTCAGAGGGACCAGGGACCGGGGACCAGCAGAAACACCTCTTCGATCTTCCGGTCCTCCGGTATTCTGGTAATCCCGTATTCCGGTCTTTTGTTTCTGCGGTATGATGGTCCGCATCACCATGAAGGCGCCGTCGACAAAATACAGTCCCATTACGTCCGAGATCGTCGAGAAGCTGCGGCGGATCGTCGGGCCGGCGTACGTCCTGTTCGGCGACGCCGAGCGGTTGGAACCCTTCTCGCACGACGAGATTCCCGAGCGGGGCTACGCCCATAGCCCCGAGGCGGTCGTGCGGCCCGGTTCGGCGGAAGAGGTGGCCGCGATCATGAAGCTGGCCAACCGCCGGCTCTTTCCGGTCACGCCGCGCGGGGCCGGAAGCGGCCTGTCCGGTGGGGCGGTGCCGATCTGCGGCGGCGTCGTGATGCTCATGGACCGGCTGAACCGCATCCTGGAGATCGACCGGGCGAACATGATGATCGTGGTCGAGCCGGGCGTCATCACCAACGACATCAATCTGGCCGTCAAGGAATTCGGCCTGTTCTACGCCGGCTATCCCATGAGCCTGGAAGTCTGCACCATCGGCGGCAACGTGGCCGAGAACGCCGGCGGCGCCAGGGCCGTCAAGTACGGCGTGACGGTGCGCTACGTCGTGGGCCTGGAAGTCGTGACGCCCACCGGCGAAATCCTCCAGCTGGGCGGCAAGCTGCTCAAGGACGTCACCGGCTACAACCTCGTGCCCTTCATGGTCGGCAGCGAGGGCACGCTGGGCATCTTCACTAAGATCATCCTGCGGCTGCTGCCGCTGCCCAAGGTCAGCGTGGACCTGCTGGCGCTGTTCCGCACCGTGCCCGACGCCATCGCCGCCGTGCCGCGGATCATCACCACCGGCGGCGTGATTCCCACGGCCGTGGAGTTCATGGACCGCCTGGCCGCCCAGACCAGCTGCGACTACCTCAACGAGACCCTTCCCTACCAGCAGGCCGGGGCGATGCTCCTGGTCACCGTGGACGGCAGCGACGCCTCCGCGGTGGAGGCCGACTATGAGGCCGTCGGGGAGCAATGCCTGGCCGCCGGGGCCATCGAGGTCTACGTGGCCGACAACCTCACGACCAGCGAGCGAATCTGGCGCGTGCGGCGGAACATCGCCGAGGCCTTCAACATTCTTTCGTTGCGGCAGACCGATGAAGACCTGGTCGTGCCGATCGCGCAGATTCACAAGCTCGTGGAGGGCATAGGCCGCCTGTCGAAAAAGTACGACGTGGCGATTCCCTCCTACGGTCACGCGGCCGACGGAAACATCCACACGCGGATCGTGATGAACCCCGCCTGGTCGGACCGGCAGTGGGAACAAACGGTGCCAAAGATGCTGCACGAGCTGTACGAGTTGACGGCCTCGCTGGGGGGGAAGATTTCCGGCGAGCACGGCATCGGCCACAAGCGGAAGGCGTACATGCCGCTGTTCGTCTCGGCCGACGTGCTGGACGTCATGCGGGCGATCAAGCGGGCGATGGACCCGCGAAACGTGCTCAATCCTAGTAAGATTTTTGACGTTTGATCGCCGGCTGAGGGGCTTGGGGCTGAACTGTCGCGGCGTCGATGCGGAATAATCCCATGGTCATGGCCCCGTTTTGGTAGTCGCTTTCCGTCCCGTCGCCGGCGGAAAAGGCGATGTGGCCGACGTCGTAGCCCAAGGCTGCGTCCATGGGGACCCACGTACCTTTCAGATACACCATGAACCAGGCGTGGGGAATAAAGACGTAGTGTTTGCTGTTGTTGGGGTCCACGGCGTACACCGTGCCGGAGACGAATTTCGCGGGGATTCCCACGGCTCGGCACATTCCCGCCGCCAGCACGGCGTGCGCCTTGCAATCGCCGCGACGCGTCTTGACGACTTCCTCAGCCGGGGCGTAGCCGGAGGCCTCCTTGTGCGTGATGTACTGGCGCACGAAGGCCTCAATCTGCCGTGCCGCGTCGCCGGCGTCTTTGGTCCTGCCGACCGCCTGGCGGGCCAGCGCAGCCACCCCTTGGCCCGCAAGATAGGGGGCGGGTTTCAGGGCGTCCAGGGCGTTGGAATCTTGGCCGTTGTAAGGCAATGCCGCGCCGGAAGGGATCTTGGTGGCCGTGACGGTCACCGTCAGGCCGCTGGGATCGGCCACGACGGTTTGGTTGTCGTAGTTCGGTATCAGCAGCCGGGCCTGGGGCTTGGGCGAAAGGTGGTATACCACGCCGCCGGCGGTGGCCAGGTTGTTCAGGGGCGCGGGACTGTCCAGCACGATGGTGCTGCGGTCCATCGGGGTATTTTTGCCGAGGGCGAGCGCCTGCGTGCAGGCGACGTACTCCATCTGGATGTCGCCCATGGTCGACAGCATCTTGCGCTGCTTGAAATTATCGTCGACGTAAAGGGTGTGTATGTCGCCGTGGTTGTTTTGGATTTCCCAGGCCCATTCCTTCTTGCCCAAGACGTCTATTTGCTTGCGGCCGGTCACGCGGGCGGTGATGGGGCAGGGGTCAAGATCGGGAAGGACACACTTCACGTAAGAATAGGTCAGGCCTTCTTTTAGGTTATAGCGTTTCTGAAGCAGGCGGATGCCCTCGGCGAGCAAGGCGCCCCTGGGCCATTCCGCCGTTTGCGGAGCGCCCGGTCTGCCTTGGCCGAGGATCGCCACCCTGCCGTCCGGGGCAACCGTGCCTTCCACCACCTGCGACGTAATGGAGGAGCTGGAGACCGTCTTGAAGGCCAGCGGCTTGCCCTCGGGCGTTTCCGTCTGCTCGCGGGTCTCGGCGATGGTGACGGGCGTGCCGAAATGGTTGATGCAGAGGATGTCGGTCTCTTTCGTGACCACTTGGCCGGACTTGACGTCGCGGGAAATGACCCTGGAACCGACTTTGACGCCCTTGGCGAAAAGGGCGAAGTACTCCGTCTCGTCCGCCGCGGCTCGTGAAGCGGCGGCCAGGGCCACCAGGCCGATCAAAATCATCAGACGGGAAAAATGGCGTGGCACAGTTATTTCCTTACTTGGGCCGGCGGCATTCGGCTGGACATGTATAGGCTAACAAACGGCTGGCGAAATCGTACTTCATTTTCATCGCGTTCCTTGCGTTCTTTGCGTTTTTTGCAAAAGAGCTCGTGGGGCCGTCGCGGCCGGGGCCGCCGGCGCGGTCCGTGGCAGCACGCGCAGGGTGTCGATTCGAAAGTTTCCTATCAGGGTCGCGGTGTTCAAGTAATCGGCGGGGCTGCCATCGCCGGCGGCGAAGGCGATGTGCCCCACGTCCCAGCCGCCCGGCAGCGCCGCGTCGAAGTGGGTCCATTGTCCGTCCAGGTAGGCCATGAACCAGGCATGGTAGCCGAAAACGTGCTCAAAACCGTTCCATTCATCGACGTAAGCGATTCCGGCCACCACCCGGGCCGGGATTCCCACCGCCTGGCACATCGCGGCGCCGAGCACCGCGTGCTCCGTGCAGTCGCCTCGGCGGGTCTTGACGACCTCCGCGGCCGAGGCGTAGCCGACCGTATAGTCGTCCTTGGTGGTGATATAGTCTCGCACGAAGGCCTCGATCCGCCGCGCCGCCTCGGAGGCGTCTTTCGTCATTCCCACCGCCCGGCGGGCCAAGGCGACGATCTGGGGGTCGCGGCTCTGGAGGTACATCGTGGGCTTCAGGGCCGCCAGGGCCAGCGGATCGTCGCCGGCATACGGGAACGCTGCGCCGGCGGGAATGTTCTGGGCCGTCACGGTCACCGTCAGGCCGCTGGGATCGGCCAGCACTTTTTGATTGTCATAGTTCGGCACGGCCAGTTTCGCCTGACCGTTGGGCTCGAAGTGATACGCGATGCCGCCGGCGGCCTTGAGGTTGTGCAGCGGCTGGGGACTGTCGAGCACGATCTGGTTCGTTAGGTCTACTGCGGCGTTTTCACTGAGGGCGTACTCCTGCGTGCAGGCGACGGTCTCCACGTTCATGCCCGCCGCAGTGGCGAGGGTCTTGCGAGGCTTGTAGTGGTCGTCCACGTACACCGTGGACGAGATGCCTTCCGTCTTCGTCTGGATTTCCCACAGCGTCTCCTGCCGGCCGAGAATGTCCACCGGTTTGCGGCCGATAACGCGCACGGTGACCGGGTGCCCGCGAAGGGACATGGCGTCGAACTCGATGTAGGAATAGATCAGGCCTTCCTCCAGGCCGTAACGTTTTTGGAGGAGGAGGGCGCCTTCGCTCATCAGCGCGCCGGCGGGCCAGTCCATGGTCGTGTGTGATTGGGAGGGGCCGGCGGCCCCAGTGGTGATCAGCATCTTGCCGTCAGGAAGGATCCTGCCTTCCGACGTTTGGGACATCAGCGAGAGGTCTTGAATGCTCTTGAACGCCAGCGGCTTGCCGTCGGCCGTCTCGGTCTGCTCTTCCGTTACCGTCATCGTTACCGGCGCGCCGAGGCGTTCGGCGCTCATGGACACCTTGTCCGTCGTGATGATTTTGCCCTCGTGGACGCTGCGGGTATGGATGGAATAGCCGATTTTCGAGCCGTCGGACAGGATGGCGAAGTAGTCCGTCTCATCCGCCGCGGCAGCTCGGCCCGCAGCCGTTCCCACGACCGCAAGCGCGATCCACAGGAGTTTCTTCCGCATGGCGTGCCCCTTCGTGTGAGCGGAAATTCCTTCCGGCTTTTTCCGCCGGCCGAACCGCCATCGTCATGCTATCCCGTCGGGTAAAACTCCTCAAGCACCGCCTCCCAGTGCTGCGGCCGCGAGACGCCGACGAAGGCCGCGCGGACCTTGGCCGGCGTGGGGTGCATGCGGGCGTACTTGATGCCGAACTTGCGCATGATCTTGGCCGCTCGGTCGCCGTAGGTGCGATGGGCATGGTCGAAATGCCAGGCCAGGTGCTCGCGCTGCTCGGCGAGGCCGGGGGCGTAAGGTTCGCGCCCGGCCGCCAGGTCGGCCACCTGGCGGAAGAACCACGGGTTGCCCAGCGCGCCGCGGGCCACGGCCACGGCGTCGACGCCGGTGGCTTCCAGCATGGCCAGGGCGTCGGCCGGGCGGAGCACGTCGCCGGAACCGATGATCGTCGTGTCGCCGAACCGCCGCTTGACGGCCGCGATGAACGCCCAATCGGCCCGGCCGAGGTACTTCATCTCCACGCTGCGGGCGTGAACGCACAACCCCGCGACACCCAGCTTCACCGCCGCCTCGGCGATCCGCCAAAAAGCACTGTCGTCGTCGGCGTTGCGGAACTTCTGGCGGAGCTTGATCGTCACGGGCCGGTCGGCGGCCGCCAGGACCGCGCGGATGATCTCGACGGCCTGGTCCGGCTGGCTCATCAGGTAGCCGCCGCGCTTGCGGGCCAAGGCCTTGCGGACCGGACAGGCCAGGTTCAGGTCCACCACGTCGAAGCCCATCTCGCAGATGATCCGGGCTGCCGAGGCCATGACGGCCGGATCGCTGCCCAGAAGCTGGCCGGCGATGGGGTGGTCCTCGTCGGCCAACTGCACCAGCCGCCGCCGCAGCTTGCCGTCGACCATCAGGAGCTTGTCCAGCATCATCTCCGTGGAGCAGTAAACCGCCCCGTGCCGGCGGCACAGCAGCCGGTAGGCCAGGTCGCTGTAACCCGCCAGCGGCGCCAGCACCACCGGGAAACCGATAGTGACAGGACCGATACGGAAGGACTTTAACTCCGTCGTCATAACAGCCGAAAAGTATAACAGTCTCCCCCTGCGGGGCGAAGGCGATCGTGCGCCGCTGCCGTGAGGCGCGCCGGGTGAAAATTCGAACTCTTGGTTTTCTCCGGCGTATACTTTTGTATGGGCGATCTCCGGAACTGGCACACCCCACGAAGGTTAGCTACTGCCGAGGCGCCAAAGACTGGAAGAGTTGGAGAAACACAAAAAGCTTAATGCCGCCCTGTAGCCATCGCGGGTACCGGCGGAGGCGGCCGGTGCATGGAAATCTTGGGGGGGCAAAGCAGGACGCTATTCGCCGGGCGAGGCCAGGGGGCGGAAACATAGGAAATAGGGGAGGGTGCGGGAACGTTTAACGAAAAGGCGCGGAACGCGTCCCGCACGGACCGGAATGCGACGGCCGGGCGAGCGGCAACCTCTGCCAGGGGCGGGCTTGGGAGAACACGATGCGACGGACCTTACGAATCGGAATCCTAGTCGGAGGCGTCGTGGTGGCGATGGCCATCCTGGCCGGATGGTATTTCCACCGCAACAGCCAATCGCGGACCGCCTTCCGGATCGTACCGGTTAGGCGGGGGGACGTGGTGTCCGTCATCAGCGCCACCGGCACGGTCGAGCCGGAGGAAGTGGTGGACATCGGCGCCCAGGTCGGCGGACAGATCAGCTCATTCGGCCAGGACAAGAACGGCAAAACCATCGATTATGGGTCCATCGTGGAGGAAGGCACCATCCTGGCCCGCATCGACGATTCCCTCTATGCGGCGGACGTCGAGCTGGGCAAGGCTGGGCTCCTCCAGGCCAACGCCGGCCTGATCCGCGCCCAGGCGGACTTGGTGCAGATGAAGGCCAAGCTGGAACAGGCCCAGCGGGACTGGGAACGGGCCCAGAAGCTGGGACCCTCCGAAGCCCTGGCTCCCACCGCCTACGACGCCTACAAGGCCAACTTCGAGATCGCCCAGGCCAACGTGGCGGTGGATGAGGCCGCCGTCGAGCAAGGTCAGGCCGCCATCGCGCAGGCCCAGGCCAGTCTGGATCGCGTCCAACGCAACCTGGGCTATTGCACCATCAAATCGCCCGTCAAGGGAGTGATTATCGACCGGCGGGTGAACATCGGCCAGACCGTGGTTTCCAGTTTGAACGCCCCCAGCCTGTTCCTGATCGCCAAGGACCTGACGCGCATCCAGGTGTGGGTGTCCGTCAACGAAGCCGACATCGGCAGCATCCATCCGGGCCAGCCGGCCACCTTCACGGTCGACGCCTTCCCCAATCAGACGTTTTACGGCCAAGTGGGCAAGATGCGCCTCAACGCCACGATGAGTCAGAACGTAGTGACCTATACCGTGGAGGTGACCACCGACAACAAGGACAGCAAGCTCCTGCCCTACCTGACGGCCAACGTGCAGTTCAAGGTCGGCCAGAAAGACAATGTCCTCCTGGTGCCCAACGGCGCGCTGCGCTGGGCACCCAAGCCGGAGCAGATCGCTTCGGAGTTTCGTTCCAGCGCCTCCCGCACCTCCGCGTCAAGCCGGGCTTCCCAGCCGA
>JBEKZI010000053.1:0-14834 GCA_049510055.1 Phycisphaerae bacterium
GGGTGGGCGGCACCTTCACCAACTGGTCGGGCGGCAGCGCGATCACCGGCGGCGGCACCGTGGCCCTGGGCAGCGGTAGCGTCGCCCGAGGCGTCCTGAACATCACCGGCGGCAGCCTGATAGCTGCCGGACCGATCGTGATGGCCGGCGGCTCGGCCAGCACGGCGCAACTCTACGTGGCCAAGGCGGCCTCCGTTCAGGTCGGCGGGCTGCTCATCAACTCCGGCAGCGGACGATCCACCCAGGTGTCGATGGAGCTGGACGCCAACGGCAATAGCCTCATCAGCTCCAGCGGCGCCGTGAGCCTGGCCGGGGCATTGAACGTTCAGAGCCTCAATAGCTACCGGCCCAACCAAGGCGATGCGTTCACCCTGATTACCTCCACCGGCATGAGCGGCAACTTCAGCAGCCTCACCAGCAACCTGGTCGGCCAACTGCTGCTGGATCCCAACAATCCTGCCGGCGGCTATTGGCCAATCTTCCGCAGCGCGACGGTCGGCACCAACTATGTGGTGACCTTCCAGGGTGCCATGGCTGGCGATGCCACCGGCGACAACAAAGTCGACAGCAGTGACTTTGGCGCGATAGCCCGCAACTGGGAGCAGAGCGGCAAGACTTGGTATGACGGCGATTTCAACGGCGACGGCACCGTGGACAGCACGGACTTCGGAGCGCTAGCCCGCAACTGGGGCCTGACGGGCCTGGCGCCCGCCGCGGCGCCGCCCGAGGAGCCCATCCCCGAACCGGCCACGCTGACGTTGCTGGCCGCGGGCGCCCTGGCACTGGCGCGAAGACGCAGGCGGTAGAAGATTGCTGACGTTGCCTAATCTGCCCATGAGTGGGGGGGGATGATTTTGAACGCGGCGGGACTTCGGTCTCGCCGCACTTTTTTGTCCGATGCGAGGGGCGGGAGTCGAACCCACACCCCTTTCGGGACCAGGTCCTAAACCTGGCGCGTCTGCCAATTCCGCCACCCTCGCCGGTGCGATTCAATTCAGATTATGTCCATCGGCGGCGGGGATGCCAAGGCTTTAACACCAGGCATTAGGCATCAGGCACTACGACCTTCGACCTCCGAACCTGCCTGCCGGCAGGCAGGCTTCGACCTCTCTTCTAAAGCAAGTGCACGGGGTCTACGTCGGGGATAATCTCGGCCGGCAGGTCGCGGGCGAGACTTTCCATCTGCGGGGCCAGGTGCGTCTGGATGACACCGGCGGCGGCCGTCAGCAGCACCTGGAAGCGGAAGAGGTTTTGAATCTTGCGGACGATGGCCGGTTGCGGCCCTTGGATGTCCACGGATTTTCCGGCCAGGAGCTGCCGCAGCCGGCCCGTCAGCGTCGCGGCGGAAGTCTGAGCCTTGTCGGCGTCGGCGTGGCGGACGATAAACCGCGAGATCCGCGTAAACGGCGGCACGTTGGCCTGGCGGCGGAGTTCCAGCTCCCCGGCCGCGAATCCGTCGTAATCGTGCCCGATCGCGAAGCGAATGGCCGGGTCGTCGGCGTGCAGCGTCTGGACGATGACCTCGCCTGGCAGGTCGCTTCGCCCGGCTCGCCCAGCCACCTGCACGATGAGCTGGAACGTCCGCTCGGCCGCACGGAAGTCCGGAATCGCCAGCGACGTGTCGGCCGAGACCACGCCCACCAGCGAGACGCGCGGGAAGTCCAGCCCCTTGGCCACCATCTGCGTGCCCAGCAGGATGTCGAGGCGCCCGGCGGAAAATTCCCCGAACACCTGGCGGAACTGGCGCGGCGAGGTCATCGTGTCGCTGTCCATCCGCGCCAGCTTGGCCGCGGGGAATTTCCGCGCCAGCTCGCTCTCGATCCGCTGAATGCCCATCCCGAACAACAGCAGCTTGCCGCCGCAGGCCGGGCATCGCTCCGGCAGCGGGACGGAATGCTGGCAGTAGTGGCACAGGGCCAGTTGCGTCGCCTGGTGGAAGACCATCGCCCGCGTGCAGCGGTCGCAGCCCAGCGTCCAGTGGCACGAGGGGCAGAACACGTAGCTGGCGTAGCCACGGCGATTCATCAGCAGGATGATCTGCTCGCGGCGGTCCAGGGCGGCGGCGATTTTGAGCGTCAGCGTCTTGCCGAGCAGCTCGATCCGGCCGGGGGTCATCTCGCGGCGGAGGTGGACGACCTGGAGGGTGGGCATCGGCAGGCCGCGGACGCGGTGCGGCAGGCGCAGCAACTCGTAGCGGCCCTGGCGGGCGTTGTGCAGCGATTCCAGCGACGGCGTGGCCGAGCCCAGCAGCACCGGCACGTCGGCCAGGCGCCCGCGCATGACGGCCACGTCGCGGCCGTGATAGCGCGGGGCGGTGTCCTGCTTGTAGGTCGGCTCGTGCTCCTCGTCCACGATGATCAGGCCCAGTTTCCGCGCGGGGGCGAAGATGGCGCTCCGCGGCCCCACGACCGCACCGGCCAGGCCGTCGCGGATCTGCTGATAGTGGAACGCCCGCTCGGCCGCCGACAGGCCGCTGTGCAGCACGGCCACGCGAGGCAAGCGGGCGACCAGGCGGGTCAGCGTCTGGGTCGCTAGCGCGATCTCCGGCACCAGCAGGATCGCCTGCCGGCCCGCGGCCAGGACCTGCCGGATCGCGCGGATGTACACCTCCGTCTTGCCGCTGCCGGTCACGCCGTGCAGCAGCGTGACGGAAAATTTGCCGTCCAGCTTGGCCGACAGGTTCTTCAGCACCGTCTGCTGATCTTCATTCAGCTCGAAGGGGTCCGCCGCGGCCGTCTCCGACAGCGCCGGCAGACTCACGGGCCGGTCTTCCAGGCGCACCAGGCCGCGCTCGGCCAGGGGACGCAGGCTGGCGCGGCTGGCGCCGCTGTGGCGGAGCAGCGCTTCCAGCGTCAGCGGCTCGATGCCCTGCTTGGCGGCCTCCAGCAGCTCATCCAGCAGGCGCTTCTGCCGCGGGCCTATTCGCCCCGTCCATTCGTGGCGGTCGCGGCCGGCCAGGTACACGACCGTCTCGCTGCGCGGCGGGTGCTTGCCGACCGAAGACGGCACCATGGCCGCCAGGACGATGCCCAGTGGCGTCAGGTAATAGTGGCTGATCCATTCGCCCAGCTTCCAGAGGGCCTCATCGAACGGGCTTTCGGCGTCGAGCGCCTCGGCCACAGCTTTGAGCTTGTGCGGACCAGCGGGCAGATCGGTGGCGACGACGAACCCCAGCGTTACCTTGTCCCCGCGGCCAAAGGGCACGCGGACCCGTTTGCCTCGCTCCGCCCGGCCTAGCGATTCCGGCCAGAGATAGTCAAACGTCCGCCACACGTTGGCGGCCACGGCCACGGAGACAATCAAGCCGCCCTGGGACCTGCCTGCCGGGGAGGCAGGCTGACCCTGCGACTTGCCCTGAGGTGCGCCTTGCTCTTGCTCTTGGGGAAAAAGCTCCGCCATGCCCGCGATGCTACCGCCCCCTTGCTCCCCTTGGCAACCGCCGGTCGCTAGGCATTGTGCTGCGGACTCCGCGGGAAGCGAGCTTCCCGCCCTACGCTACTTGACGATGCAAGCCAAGCTGGATAAGAAATAGCATCTGAACTCAACTTCTTCGATACGACAGTGTCAGGGTATGGGGATGATGAGGTAATAGCATGGGCAACGAGGACAGACCTCCACCAACCGTCCCAGCCGTACCGGTGCAATCCACTGCCTACGACCCGACGGCTTACCAGATACAGTCACTCGACGGCATGGGTGTAGAACTCACTTACGAACAGCTTTGTACTCCAGAAGCAGTCCGCCTGCTAATCCACAATCAAAGGGTTACTTTGTCTCAGTTAAAGAAAGCTGAAGGTGATCTTACAGCGGAGCGAGAACGTCTGGAAGTGATCCGAAAAGAACGGGAAACTCTGAAGGTGGAGGTTGCTAAACTAGAGTCTACGCGGTCTCTAACGCTGGTAGAAATCCCAGTAGGGATGATATCCGGTTTTGCCATCAACCTTGTTCTAATTGAGACATTCCGGACTATAGGTATTGTGCTTCTTATCATTAGCCTTGCGATTTTTCTGATGATTCGTGGCGGAAGTTTAAAGAAGTGGTTCCAGAGCAGCAGGCGACAAGCGGAGAATGGCAATGCCTGAAAGAATTATAACAGGACAAATCATCAGGATTCTAGACTCGGAAACGGTTATTGTGAACCTTGGTTCAAAGGATGGCATAACTGATTCGGCCATCTTCTGCATACTTGGAAAACCCGAAAATGTCTTGGATCCTAAAACTAACGAAGTGCTTGGTATAGTGACCCTTGTGAAGGCTAAGGTGAAAGCCTCTCGAATTTACGAGAAGTTCACGATCGCGGTTTCCCGATGGACAGAAAACTCTCTTAGATGGTTCCCAGACTTCGCGTTGATCAGGGGTGAACAGCAGCAAGTCGGAGTCAGACAGCTAAACGTAAAGCCTGAGGATGTGCAACCATGGGCATCTCAGTCTGAGGAAAAGATTGTGGTTGGCGATACTGTTGAAGCAACTGTCAATCTGCCTGAGGCACAAAAAAAGCAGAAGGACACGCTGGGCGCCTACCAAAATCTACCCGACAAGATACGTACTGCGGAACCAAAAGATGATAAAGCCCAACAAGGCTCCTAACATACCTCGGATCAGCAATTGTGTACGGCACTTTGTCCATTACCGTTAAGGCGGAGATGTTTGGGGTACACCAAGCAAATTGCTAGCTTGCGGGATATTAGTCTCACGTTCTGCACAGCCGGGGGCGGTTGTGCCACACCAGCCCGCTGTTGATATCGCTTGGCCCATAGGCTAACCTTATTTCCCAGGCCCGTATGAGAAAAAGGGCGGGAGTCGCGCATGAGTCAATCGCCGGCCGACAAATCAGCCAACCCGGAGAATCCGGACCCCATCGCCGGGAGTAAGATCCTGGTGGTGGACGACAACGCTCAGAACCTTGAGCTTCTGGTGGCGTATCTGGACGGCTTGAACTGCCAGGTCGTCACGGCCGTCGACGGCCTGGACGCGTTGGAGAAGGTCAAGGCCGAGACCCCCGACCTGATCCTGCTGGACATCATGATGCCGCGGATGAGCGGCTTTGAGGTCTGCCGCAAGCTCAAGAGCGCCCCGGCCACGCGGGACATCCCCATCGTCATGGTGACGGCGCTGAACGAACTGGGGGACATCGAGCGCGGGGTGGAAAGCGGGACCGACGACTTCATCACCAAGCCCGTCAACCGCCTGGAGCTGGTCACGCGGATCAAAAGCCTCCTTCGCGTCCGGTCCCTCAAGAGCGAGCTGGAGCGGACGCTGGCGTATCTGAACGACATGGACGCCGGCCGGGAGTAACCTCGCTTGCTACTGCCCGCCGGCGGCACACGGAATGGAGCCCATCGATGCGTCTGATTCAAACTGTCGCGTTCTGGAGTATCGCAACGTTAGCGTGGACCTTGGGCGGCTGCGGCTTTTTCGCCCCCGCCGGCGCATTGCCGCAGGGGGCCGGCGGCGCCGGCGCCGGTGGCAGTGAGAAGAATATCGTCATCGAGCATCTGCCCAACGGCGTGACGGTGCTGGTCAAGCCCTCGCGCACCGTGCCGGTGGTGACCGTCCGCGGCTACGTGCGCACGGGTAGCCTGTACGAGGGCAAGTACCTGGGCTGCGGCATCAGCCACCTCACCGAGCATCTGGTGGCCCAGGGCGCCGAGCACTTGATGGACGGCCAGCCGTCCGCGGCCGCCAAGGAGTCCAACGTCCCCGACCGCGTGCGGCAGATCGGCGGGCAGTCCAACGCCTCCACGTCGCTGGACCACACCGTCTATTTCATCTCGGCCGAATCGTCCAAGGTGATGGACTGCATCGACCTGATCACGGATTGGCTCCTGCGGCCGCAGATCGGCCAGGCGGACTTCGACCGCGAGCACGGCGTCGTGCAGCGCGAGCTGGAGATGGGCAAGGACGATCCCGAGCGCCAGCTGTGGTACGCCTCCAACGCCAATCTTTTCGACGGCCATCCGGCCGCCGTGCCGGTGATCGGATACGCCGAGCCGCTGAAGCGCCTGACCTTCGCCGATTTCCAGGACTACCACGCGCGGACCTACGTGCCGCAGAACATGGTCCTGGTCATCATCGGCGACGTGGACGTCCAAGCCGTGCTCCAGCACGTGCGCCAGGCGGTGGCTGACGTGCCCCGTGGCCGGGCCGTCGAGCACGCGCTGCCGGCGGTCCCGCCGGTGGTGGCCGCCCGCCGGCGGACTATCGAAATGCCCACGCTGAAGGAAACGCTCCAGCAGACCAGCTTCCAGACCATCCCGCTGGTGCACGAGGACCTCTACGCCCTGGACCTGCTCAGCGACATCCTCAGCGCAAGGCCCACCAGCCGCCTGCCGGAGCGGATCCTGCGCCAGCAGAAGCTCGTGACGGCGATCTCGTCCGAATCTTGGACGCCCGCCTGGGGCCGCGGGGCCTTGGAGATCGAGTTCCGCTGCGCCCCCGACAAGGCCGACGCGGCCGAGGCAGCCGTGCTGACGGAGCTGGCGGCCGTCAAGCAGATGCCGGTTTCGGACGAGGAGCTGGCCCGCGCCAAGCGGCAGAAGGTCACCGAGTGGGTGCTGTCGCAGCAATCGGTGGAATCCCAGGCCGAAACGGTGGGCGATGATTACCTGAGCACCGAAGACCCGGCCTTCTCCGCCGCCTACACGCAGCGGATTCAGACCGTCACGGCCGAGCAGGTCCGCGACGTGGCGCGAAAGTACCTGGACCCCAACCGCATGGTCGTCACGCGGCTGACGCCACTCGCCAAGGCTGCCGCTACCACCGCTCGGGCTTCAGTGCTGGCCCCAACAGAAGAAAGGCAAGGGCCGGCGGCGGAGGTCTTCACGCTTCCCAACGGCCTGCGGGTGGTCCTGCTGCCGCTTCCGGCGCCGGGCGGGCGAGGGCTGGTTTCCATGGCCTTTGTCACCGAGGGCGGGCTGCTGCTGGAGGACGGCGACACCAACGGCCTGGGGGCGTTGATGATGGCCTTGAGCATCAAGGGCGCCGACAATCTCTCGGCCGACGACATCGCCGGCGCCTTCCACAGCATCATCGCCAATTGCGGCAACAATTCCTTCTACTGGCTGGGCACCGTGCTGGACGAGGAGTTCCCCCGCGCCTTGGAGGTGTTCAGCCGGGTCATCCAGCATCCGACGTTCAGCGACAAGGAGCTGGAGATTCTCCGGCCCGCCCAACTGGCCGCCATCGAGCGGCTGGAGGAGGACTGGCAGCCCCAGCTCAGCAAGTTCTTCCGCAGCCGCTTTTTCGTGAATTCTCCTTACTCCATGCCGGAGGCCGGCAGCAAGAGCGTGGTCGCCGCCGCCACGCGGGATCAGATCGTCGAGCATTACCGCAAGAGCCTGCGGGCCGCCGGCAGCGTGCTGGTGATCTGCGGCCATTTCGATCCCGCCGCGGCCCGGCCGGCGGTGGAGAAGCTGTTCGCGGACTTGCCGCCCGGCCGGGTGTTTCTGCGGTTGCCGCCGCAGCGTCGCGTCGTCGGCGGCCAGGAGCAGTACGTGCTGAAGACCGACCAGGAGGTCGCCGGCATCGTCATCGCCGCCCCGGGCATGAAGGTCGGCGACGTGGACGACCGGTTGGCGATGGACGTGCTGGAGACGATTCTCAGCGGCTACCATTATCCCTCCGGCTGGTTGTTCCAGGACCTTCGCGGCCGGCGGCTGGTGTACGTGGTCTACGCCTACAACTGGGTGGGTTTGGCGCCGGGGGCGTTCATCACGGCCGCGGCCTGCCAGCCGGAAAGCGTCGGACTGGTCGTCGGCATCATCAAGCGAGACCTCGCCAAGACCCAGACGTACGTGCCCACGCAGGAAGAAGTGAACCAGGCCGTCAACACCATCCTGACGGCGGAACAGTTGGAGAACCAGACGGCGGCCAGCCTGGCGCTGTCGTCGGCGCTGGATGAGCTGTACGGCCTGGGCTACGACTGGCGATGGCGCATGGCGGCGCGCTATCACGCCGTCAAGCCGCAGGACGTCCGCGACGTCGCCCAAAAATACTTCAGCAAGGGATTGGTAACCGTCGTCACCAGCCCGCTGGGCGAGGCATCGCTCAAGCTGCCGACGACCCAGCCCGCCGCGCCGCCGGCGGCCGGCGCCGCTGAACCGCCTTCCCATCAGCCTCCGGCGGCCTCGGCCCCGTTCGTCCGGCCGCCGCGCAGGCCGGCCTTGCAACCGATCTCACAACCGGCCTCGCAGCCCGCCACGACAGGACCCATGCCATGACAGACGGTAATTCGGACGTGCTGGACCTTTCGGTCAAAAAGTTCATCCAGGCCGTCGCCGCCAAGACGCCCACGCCCGGCGGAGGCAGCGTGGCCGGCGTGGTGGGGGCGCTGGCGGTGGCGCTGGGGGAGATGTCGCTGGTGTTCACCTCCGGCAAGAAGAAGTTCGCCGCCCACCAGGCGTTTTACGACCATCTGGCGCCGCGCCTGGCCAAGGCGCGTGCGATGTTCCTGGACTTGGTCGGCGACGACATGGCGGCCTACAGCCTTTACCAGGACGCCGGCCGGCGCGACGAAGGGCCGGAGCGGGACGAGGCCGTGCAATTGGCGCTGGCGGCGGCCATCGATGTGCCGCGTCAGGGCGCCAAGCTGGCGCTGGCGGTGTTGGAGGATTTCGCGGCCCTGGCGGACAAGTGCAGCCCCTATCTGATCAGCGATCTGGTGGCCGGAGCGGCCCTGGCCGTGGCGATGGCGCGGCTGTGCGACTACAATGTGCGCATCAACGTTCCGAACGTCACCGACAAGGCGGCGGCCCAGGACGTTCGCCGCTCTTCTGCGGCCGACGTGGCGCACGCGGAAGAGCTCTTCCGGCGGATCGACCAGGCCGCCCAGGCGTACATGCCGTAGCATGGCCCGGGAATACAACATCGCCAAGACCGACTGCCTCTGCCACGCCTGCCAAAAGCGGCTGGAACCCGGCACGGAGCTGGTCGCCACGGTCCGCGAGGACCAGGAAGAACTGCGGCGGGAAGACTTTTGCCTGCCGTGCTGGTCCGCCAAGTCCCCCCAAGAGCAAAGCAGCCTCCTGGGGCAATGGCGCAGCCGCGTGCCGCTGCCGACGGAAAAGAAAAAACTCCTGGTGGACGACGAGCTGCTGGTCAATCTCTTCGAGCGGCTGGAGCAGGCCGACACGCCCGTGCAGGTCGATTTCCGCTTCGTCCTGGCCCTGATCCTGATGCGCAAGAAGCTGCTGGTCTACGACCGCACGGAAGGCGCCGGCGGCGGCCCGGAAACCTGGCTGATGCACTGGCGGGGCGGCGACGTTTCCGTCAAGGTGGTCAACCCTCGCCTGGACGACGGCCGCATCGCCGAGGTCAGCAGCCAGTTGGGGCAGATCATGGAGGGGCAGCTATGAGGCCAGCCGCGGCGGCGAGACTGTGGGTCCTGGGGCTGGCGAGCGTCCTGGCGGCGGCCGGCGGTTGCGAACCGACCGCGCCGCGGACTGCCCTGACCCGCCAAGAACTGATCGCCCAGCACAACGCCAACGCCCGCGAAATTCCGCGGCTTTGGGCGCGGGCCCGCATCGCCTTGACGCTGACCGACTCGCAAGGCCGGACGGTCTCCTGGGGCTCGACCAGTGCGATGGCCGGCCCCAACGGCCTGCTGCTGTATGCCCGGGGGCCGAAGGCGCTGGGGCCGCACGACTTCGTGCTCATCGGCCGGGCGGCCGGGGCGACGGAGCTGTTCCGCCTGGGCAACTCCGCCAAAGAGGGCGCGTATTATCTGTGGTACGGTCTGGGCGAGCGCCGGGGGGCGATGTGGGGGCGCGACGAGCTGGCCGGGGCGCCTGGCGTGGACATGCCCATCGACCCCATGCAGATCCTCAGCGTGCTGAACATCACCGCGCTGCCGGATAATTTCACCACGCTGCCGGCCGTCGTGATGACCCTCAGCGATCAGCCGCGGGCCTACGTGCTGACCACCATCGACCGCCAGCCGGTCAGCGGCGAAATCCTGTGCCGCAAGGAAATCTATTGCACCTGGGACGACCGCCAGCCGCCCCGGCCGTATCGGGTGAACCTCTTCGACGCCGCCGGCCGGTGCGTGATGACGGCGGAACTAAAGGACTACAAACCCATCCACGCCGCCGCCTCCGCCGGGCCGGCGCCCCAGATGCCCACCGACGTCGAAATCACCTGGCCGGAAAAGCGCAGCCGCATCCACCTGGTGCTCAGCGACATGACCACCGACGACACCTGGGATCGCGAGCAGACGCTCTTTCGGTCTCACCTGCCTGCCGGCCTGCCGCCGGACCAGGTGACCCAGGTGGACAAAAATCTCCGCGGCGGGGGTGAGGAGTGAACGCCGCCTGGCCCCGACATGTCGCGATGGTCTGCGTGTTGCTCGTCGCCGCGGCCGCCGAGGCCTCCAGCGGAAAACTCCTGGTCGCCGGCGGCGATCGGGCCTTGTGGATTGTCCAGGCCGGCGCCGACGACGGGCGATTCGACGTGGTGGCCAGGGCCGCCGGCGGCCAATGGCAGTGGATCGCCCGGGACCTCGTCGGAACGCCGGCGGCAGCGATCGCCGGCGACGCCTCGCTCCACGTGGTCTTCACCTCCGGGCAGTATCTCGTCTTCGGCCTGGAATCGGAAGAAAGTACCCCCGGCCTGAGCCTGCCCGTGGCGCCGCTGGCGCTGTGCCTGGCGGAAGGGGCCGGCTTGGAGGCTGTCGGCGGATTGGTGGCCGTCGTTCCCCTGACCGCCACGCCAGCCTCGGCGGCGGCGGAAGGCCGCCCGCCCAACCCCGCCGAAGGGACGGGCGTGGAGATTCTGGCGAACACCGCCGGCCGCTGGCAGCACCTGACGGCGCTGAGCAACGTACCGGCCGACGCGATGAACCGGCTGCGGGCGACGGCCTGCCAGGGCGCGATCTACCTGCTGGTGCCCGGCGCCGCTAATCGCCCCAACCGCCTGGCCGCATGGGGCGGCGGCAAATGGCACGACGTGCCGCTGCCGGCCGCCATCCAGCATGGTGAGGTGGTGGGGCTGTTGGCGACGGAGGAACGGCTCCTGATGGCCGTGACCGTTCCCGCCGCGAAAGAGGCCACGGTGCGCCTCCTGATCGCGGCGCGGGAGGCCGGGGCCGAGACGTTCGTCATCCAGCCCGTCCTCTTCAATGGCAAGGAGGCCTCCTGGGCCTCCGGCGAGCTGCCGGCGGTCTCCATGCTGTCCGGCAAGCTGGCCATCGTCTGGCGAACCGGCGGCGCACTGAAACTGGCCACGTGCAGTTCGGCCACCGGCGAGATGGATCCGACCGAGGACGTCAATATCCTTCACCAGTCCCTGGCCGATGATCGAGGCGAGCAGATCCGGGAGGTCGCCCTGTGGGTGCTCCTGCTGGCGATCCTGGTGCCGTTGTTCCTGCTTCGGCCGGCCGGCGTGCCCAGGCCCTTTGCTCTGCCGGAACCCCTCGTCCCGGCGCCGTTGGTCCGGCGGCTGGGGGCGGCCATCGTGGACCTTCTGCCGTTCCACTTGGCCACCGGCATCTACCTGCGGTACGCCCTGCCGCTGCCGTCCGGCGACGAGATGGCGATGCTGATGGACCTGCTTCGCGGCCGGGGACAATGGCCCGTGCAGCTGGCGTACGCCCTGGTCGCCACCATCGCGATGTACCTGCCTTACTGCATCCTGATGGAATGGCGCTACGCCGCCACGCTGGGCAAGATGCTCTTCAAGCTCCGGGTGGTCGGCGACGGAGGCGCCCCGCCGCAGCTCCGCGAGGTGCTGCTGCGGAACCTGATTAAGGTGCTGGAGGTCTTCTTCGTCGCGCCGCTGCTGGTGGTGGTGATGTTCACCCGTTATCGCCAGCGGCTGGGGGACATGGTCGCCCACACGACCGTCATCGACGCCCGCAGCGCCCCGACGCTTCCTCCGCCGATGCCGTGGGAAGACCGGCAAGACCCTCTCGGCCCGCCGCCGCCTCCCTCGTCCTGAACGCCAGGGCTAGCGGCTGGTCTCCTAACTCCTAGCGATTACGGCGCCGCCGTTGCCGCGGCCACCGAGGCCGGGGGTGCGATGGGTTCCGGCGGTTCCTGCAACTGCTTGAGCTTCAGCAGCAGCACGGCCGCGGCGAGCTGGTTGTCCGCGTCGTACTGACGAGCCAGGTCGCTGTGGAGTTCGTTGGGATCGACGTCCTGGAGCAGGTCGGTCCGCTGGCGGAGTTCCAGCCATTGGCGCGTCTGCTTGGGGGTCATGCGGACCTCGATGTCGGGGTCGACGCCCCAATCCTTCTGGCCGGGGCGGCGGTGCAGCAGGCGGCCGGAGGGCAGGTAGTAGTACGCCGTGGTGAGCTTCAGAGCGGCCCGGCCGCGGCGGATGGGGATGACGTTCTGAACGCTGCCCTTGCCGTAGCTGCGCTGCCCCAGGATGACTCCGCGGTGCCAGTCCTTCAGTGCGCCGGAGACGATCTCCGCCGCCGAAGCGCTGACCGGATTGATCAGCACCACCAGGTCGCCGTTGAGATACTTGCCGGAGGGTGTGGCGTTGATTTCCTGCCGGCGGGTCTGGCGGCCTTCGGTGGCCACCAGCCGGCCGTGGCTGAGGAACTCATCGGCCACCTCGGTCGCGGAATGGAGCAGCCCGCCGGGATTGAACCGCAAGTCCAGCACCAGGGAATGCACGTGGGCCTTGCGGAGCGCGTCCAGGACCTGATCGAATTCCTTGGGGGTCTGCTCGGTGAATTGCATGATGCGGACGTAGGCGACGCCGTCGGCCGGGTCGATGAGATAGTCCCATTGTCCGTCGGGCCTGTTTTGCCAGCCGCGGACGGTGTCGATGTTGATCTCCTGCCGCGTCAGCGTGACGTCGAACGGTTCGCTGCGCCCCGCGCGCTTGATGCGCAGCGTGACCTTGGTGCCCTTCTCGCCGGTGATCATGCGGACGAGCTTGTCGACGCCGATGTCCTCCGTCGGCCGGCCGTCCACGGTCAGGATGAGGTCGCCGGCCTTCAGGCCCGCCTTGAACGCCGGAGAATTCGCCAGCGGCGTGACCACCCGCAGCGGTTCGCCCTGCTCCTTGCCGATCTGCACGCCCACGCCGTAGAAGTATCCCATCGTCTGCTTCTGGAAGTCGGCCATGTCGTGCGGCCAGATCATCGAGCTGAACTCGTCCAGTTCGCCCAGGAACCCTTCGGTGAACTCCGCCGCCAGCACCGGCACGGGAATGTTCACCGTGCGCTGCGAGCTGCGCAGCACGCTGTTGAGCGCCAGCGCCAGGTCCAGGTGATCGGCGCGGTCGCGGGCGTCGACGGCCTTGATCTGGGCGTCGATGTCCTCCAGGAAGGCCTTCCGCTTGGCGGCGTCCGCCAGGCCGGGGAACGTCTCAGCCAACTGCGGCGTCTCGGCCAGCACCTTCACCGACGACAAGGCCGCGCGGGTCAGCTTGGCGTAGTCCACCGCCGTCACGTAGTAGCTGTCCAGCTGGCTGATGACCTTCTGGGCCATCTCGGCGTCGATGCCCTCGTCCAATTCCTGCCAGGTGGGCTCCAGGTCCTTGGGACGGCTGGTGGCGGAGGGTTTGGCGGGCTCTTCAGGGCCGTAGAAGCGCAACACCCGTATGTGCGGCTGGACCGACTTGACCCTCTCCAGGTAGGCGGGATTCGTCTCGTCCAGTTCCTTCAGGCCCGTGTAGGCCATCAAGGCGTTTTCCCATTCACCGGCGGCCTCGAACTGCTTGGCGTGTTCCTCGGTTTCCTGGAGCAACTGGCGGTACCAGGGCTGCTCGGCGATCTTGTCGGCGGGCGCGGCGGCCCGTTGGGCCATCAGGGCCCGCATGATCGCCTCGCTCCAGGGCTTCTCGCTGGTCAGGCCTTCCAGGTCGCCGAGGTCGTCGTACAGGCCGTCCTCGATGGCCCGCAATCGGCGGGCGGTGTCGTGGCGGACGTTGGGATCGCCGACGTTCGCCTTGGCCCACAGCTGCTTGTAGGCCTCCAGCTTCTCGCCCAGCGTCGCCGCCACGCGGCGGAAGACGTCGCCGTAGGGGGCCTTGTCCTTGCCCAGCAGGGCGACGGCCTGGTGGATATCTCGCGTCGCGTCGTCCAGCGTCTTGACGCTGGCGCGCTGGAGTTGTTCGTAGGAATCCTTGGCGGCCTCTTGGAGGGTTTCGCTGTTGCCGCTGTCCCGCAGGGCGGTGGCGATCTGATGGATTTTTTCGCGGAGCTTGGCCTCCACGTCCGCGTGGTCGCGGGCGTATTGCTCCGTCAGGCGGGCCCACTGCACGCGCTCTACGGCGGCGGCGTATTCGGCGGCCCGGCGGGCCTCCACTTTGGATGCGTGGGAGACGTACTCCTCCAGCAGGCGATGGGCCTGGACAATCCGGGGATCGTCGCCCGCCAGTTTCTTGGCCTTGGCCATCGTGGCCAGGGCCTCGGCGAACTGGCCCGACTGGGCCTGGGACATTCCCTCCGTAAACAGCTTGTCCGCGCGGTCCTCCGGCGAGACGGTGGGCCCGGAAGCGGCGGGAGCGGTGGCGGCGGCAGTCGTTGCAGTGGGAGCAGTGGCGGGCGCAGAGGCCGCCGGCGGCGTGGCGGACTTGGCGGCGGTGCAAGCCACCGGCAGCATCAACAGGATGATAGCGATCCCCAGCCCCAGGCACCGTTTTATTTTTCTCACGCGATTCTCCTGAACGAAGTCCGAATGCCTCTTGGCATCGCCACGTTCTTGTTTATTACGACGGGCCGGCCATTATAGACTACCCGCCCGCGCGGGGGGAAACAAAGTTTGCTTGGTGGTCCCAACGGCTTTACATGGCCGCCGGGGCGGCATATCGTCTTGCCTACCTGCCGGCAGGCAGGCAAGTCCAGGTTTGTGCAAAGGAGTCGGCCCATGGCTGAGAAGATT
>JBEKZI010000054.1:0-14754 GCA_049510055.1 Phycisphaerae bacterium
GTCGTGACGACGTACACCTTGCCGCCGCGCCCGCCGGGGGTGAACGCCCCGGCCCCCTGGGCTCCCGGAAAGGCCGGGATGCTCGCCTGTGGCAAGTCGCTGGGCTGCGAGGCCGCCTGCTTGTCGTCCGGCCCCGCCGCGCACAGAGAGGCTAACGCCCCTGTGACGCAACCGATTAGCACAAGCACAAAACGCTTGTTCATCTTCGTTCTCTCCACCGTCCCCGCAGACTGAACTGTGAATTTTTGATTATACCCAAAATGCGACGAGGGTCAAACGCCGCTTTGGGACAGCGGGATAGCGCTTCGGACTCGCTCCGGTGCGGCGAGATCGGTTCGGGGGATTGCACCTTCGCTCAGGCCATGCGGCCGGGCCTTCGCTCGGTGGCATCCTCCGCCTGCGTCCGCTGCGCGGCCACAAACGGCTGCGCCGTTTTCCGCCACGCAAAAGGGCTGACCCTTGCGGATCAGCCCTTTTGCATGTCGGGGCGGAGGGATTTGAACCCTCGACCTCTTGACCCCCAGTCAAGCACGCTAAACCAAGCTGCGCCACGCCCCGAGGCACGCTGCGTCAGCGTGCATTATAGGTCAACCGACGAATGCGACAAGCGGTATTCCAACCCCCCGATCGGCATCCGTGGCGGGTTAATCCGCGGCCACGTCGATCACCGCCCGCAGCGCGTCGACGTAATCCTCAAAGGCTCGCCGTCCCTGGCGCGAGAGACGGACGAAGGTCTTGGGCTTGCGGTGAACGAACACCTTCCTCACCGCCAGATATTTCTCCGACTCCAGCTTCTCTAAATGGGCGCCTAGGTTGCCGTCGGTCAGCTTCAGGTGGTCGCGGAGGAAGGTGAAATCCACTTCCGCGTCCTTCTCCACGGCAAACAGGGCCGCCATGATCTTCAGCCGGATAGGCTGATGAATGACTTCGTTGATCTGGATCATGGGTCTACCTCCATCGCAGCGTCATGTACAGGCCGCTGCCCAATAGGGCGGTCCCGCCGGTCAAACCCAGCCAGAGGTCCAAGTATCCTGGGGTGACCCACAAGGAGAAGGCATACCCTGCGCCGGCCAGGAGGGTCACCGCCAGGCCCAGCCACAGCAGGAACCGCCTCTGGAGCCACAATCCCATCAGGACGTAGGCGAACATCATGAGCATGACCAGAAACGTGCCGATCTGGTCGCCACGCCACGGCCACAACACCGCCAGCCAAATGCCGATATAGGCGAAAAGAAGGCCCCAGGACCACAACAACCTCCTCCCCAGGCGTTTGGAGGACTCGCCGTCAACGGTGATCCTGTAGCGAACCGCGCGGAGGTAGAAGGTTCCGGCCATGCCGAGGACGATGCCGACCAGCCAGACCCACCCGGAAATCTTGTGGGCGAAATGATTCAGGGTGTAACACACGATCCACACGATTCCCCAGATAATCAGGATCGGGCCGGTGATGCCGTACGCCAGCTTGTTTCGCAGCTCCTTGGCGACGGCGTCCACTTCGTGCAGCCATTGCTGAGCTTGTTCGCGAGTCATTTCCATGAGTGAACTCCTTAATAGAGGACTCTATACTATAGAGTACTCTATATATCGTCCCCCGGCAAGGGAAATCTGAAAAAATTTTCGAGAGGGAGGAGCAGAGGGGCAGACGGGGAATTCCACCGAGCGCGGACCGCCCAAAGGGAGTCTTGTTGCTTGCGATGCCATAAGATACGATGCAATTCTTCCTACGGCTGCTGTAATGCCAGCGGCCGAGAGGAACAATAGGGAAAACCATGAAATACTCGAGCCTATTCAGCAATCGCCTTAACTGCCGAACGCCAGGGCCATACCCGTCTTGGTTGGTTCGCGGTGTGTTACCGAAAAACGAGGGATAGAAATTGCATGAATATCAATCTCGATTTTGGCCTCGCCGAAACTTACAAGAGCCCGTGTCAGCGAGCCAGAGTCGTCACTGAAGGGTGGGTCGCGAAATTCATGTATTGCCCCGCTTGCCCGGCACATACCCTGGCTCAGGCACGGGACAACACACGGGCAGTCGATTTCTATTGCGCAGACTGTGGAACTGAGTACCAAGTGAAGGCCAGATCGACCCCGCTTGGGGGCAAGGTCCGGGATGCTGCCTTCCAACCGTTGATGAATAGGGTGCTGGCAGACAGAGGTCCGAACTTCGCGTTTATGCATTATGACATCAGTTCGGCGACTGTGCGGAATTTTCTGTTGGTGCCGAAGCACTTCATCACACCTGGCGTCATAGAGCGGTGCGCTCCTCTATCCGCTCGAGCCAGACGTGCTGGATGGGTAGGTTGCAACATCCTGACCGGATTGTTGCCTGTTGATGCCCGTATCTTTGTTGTCCGTGACGGCCTTTGTTTGCCAGTAGACCAGGTCCGCACGCAATGGAAACGTTTCGCTTGGTTAGCAGAGAGAAAGGTTGAGGCCCGGGGATGGTTGGCCGACGTCCTTCGGTGTGTGCGACTGCTTGGTGACGGGTTCAAGCTGGATGACGTGTACAGGTTCGAGGCCGAACTGAGCAAAGCCCATCCGAATAATCGATATGTCCGGGCCAAAATCCGGCAGCAGTTGCAGATACTTCGCGACAAGGGAGTTCTTCGCTTCCTTGGTGGAGGTCGATATCAAGCAATGGACGTCTCTCGGTGACTGGTTCTGGTTATCTTCAGGCAAGCGGTATGCCGCCGCCGAAATTGAATAGTCAGATTCCGATGCAGCTAGACCGCTGAAAGTCCGCAGGTCGAGGGTTAGGAAAGTGGTGCCCCTCTATTTCAACAGCAGAAGGGACATGGTCATGCACAAGATTGTCGAGATGAAGGTAGCCCCCGATCACGTTCAAGCTACCATGTCTGTCCTCGCTGACTATGGATTCAACCCTCGCATGCGGGCAGACCAATGTATCTCGGTAGATGTGGACACCGACTATTGGGCCGAAGACCAGTTAGCCGACCTGTTTGACTGGCTCGTGGATGTACTGCGCGCCGACGTATAGTTTTGAGGCAATTCATCCGGGAGCAGAATCGACACCATCCAGACCCCAGATGAAATGCAGGTCGTTTCGCCTGATGTGGGTAGGGGGTACTACAAGGCCTTCCCCTTTTGCGGGGGTTAACTGATCCCCTTCGCCTTGCACAGCAGCGCGTGCAGGGCCGGGAGTGTGGCGCGGTGGTCGCCGCGGAAGTAGAAGCTCCGCCCGCCGTCGCGGACGGTCCGCACCAGGATGGTCTTGTAGGGGCGGTAGTAGTACTCCGGGCTGTCTTGGGGGGCCTCGGCGTGCAGGTCGCCGGTCAGGTCCAGCAGGTCGAAGACGGCGGAGGTAAAGTGGCGGATCTGTTTGCCTTCCTGGGCGGCGACGTTGCGGGCCATGGCCAGGGCCTTCAGATACACTTCCGGCCCCATCACGGCTGAGCCGAAGCACAGGACCACGCCGCCTTCGAGGTTCTCGATGGCCTTGGCCAGAATCAGGAAGTCGCGGCCGCTGGCGGCGCCGGTGGCGGCGGCGTCGAAGTTGGGATGCTCGTGGATGATGTCGTAGCCGATGCCGACATGCACGGTGGCCGGGATGCCCGCCCGGGCGGCCGCGGCGTAGATGGACACGTCCTTGTGCGGCAGGCGGCCTTCGGCGACGGCCTGGCCGAGGGCCTCGCCGAACCCCACCCCCTCGGCCGCGCCGCGTGTGACGATGTCGTTGATCTCGGCCGTCTCGGCCCACAGGCCGAACTGCCCCTCGGCGATGTAGCGGCTGACGGATTCGCTGGTGGCCCCGATGCGGGCCAGCTCGTAATCGTGGATCGCGCAGGCCCCCTGCGTCGCCAGGGCCGACAGCCAGCGGCGGTCCAGCAGGTCGATGACGTAGCGGCTCAGCCCCTGCTTGATGACGTGGGCGCCCATCATCATAATGATGGCGGCCCCGCGGCGGCGGGCCTGGATCATCGCCTCCGCCAGGGCGAGCAGGTCGGGATGCTCGAACGCCTCCGGCCGCCGGCCCAACGGCAGAACGAAAGACAAGTCCACAAGATTCTGCCGGGCCGACAGCGGCAGGATGCGCAAGCGGCTTTTGTCGAACATCGGATACTTGCCGGGCATGATCGAAAGGATAGCCCCTTCAGCCGGCGGCGTCCACAGCGGACCCGCCCTGCCTGCCGGCAACAGGTCGCGGACATCGGGAACCGGCCTTGGCCGCAATAAAGGCCGATTGGCCTGCGTTTGAGCTAAGGTACGCAAAGATAGGCAACGCTCGCTCCGTTCTGCCCGTCGGCGAGCGCCTCAAGCAATCTGCATGGCAGATCGGGCAGACGCATTCTAAACAACGAAAGGGAGTTTTATGACAAAGATGACAAGGCGCATGATGCTGATGTTGGCCGGCTTGGCGGTCGTCCTAGCCGCCCAGATATCCAAGGCGGCGGACCCTCCGCCCCAGACGCAAGGGGCCGAGAGAACCCGGTCGGCCGGCGGCGAAGGAGACCGGCTCGTCAAGGAAATGGGACTGACCGGCGATAAGGCCGCCAAGTTCCGCCAGCTTTTTGGGGAGTATCGTCAGGCCATCACGGACTGGAGGAACCAAAACGGTTCCAAGGCGCAAGACCTTCGGGACCAGATACGAACCGCCACCGAGGCCAAGGACGAAGCCAAGGCCAAGGAGCTGCGCAGCGAACTAAAGAAGCTGATGGCGGATCAGTTGGCGATTCGCGACAAACTCCTCACGCAGCTGGGCGACATCCTGACGCCTGACCAGATCGAAATGGTCAAAGACGTCGTCGTCGAGTGGCGGGCGCGGGTCTGGAGAATCCTTCGCGACGTGAACCTCACCGACGACCAGAAGGCCAAGGTCCACCAGATCCTCAAGAGCCAGCCCCAGGACATGGAAAGCGATAACCCCCCCGCCCAACCGGGCAAGGCCTTCCAAGCCTTGATGGAGAAGATCGTCAGCGGCGCCCTTCTGACCGACGTGCAGCAAAAGGCTCTGGCGGCGATGACGGGCGAAGGGACGTTCTTCGACAAGGTCGCCAAACTCGACCTGACCGAGACGCAAAAGACGCAGATCGACAAGATCAAGGCGGCGATGGAACGTGGCGCTGCCCGGGCCACTTCGCGCCGTTCCCGCGAACCGAACGCGGCCCAATAGAACGATAACTAAAGATTTTGTAAGAAGTTAGGATAACTCCCCAGCCGCCTGGTGCATCGGCGGCTGGCGTTTTTTAACTTTTAGCAAGGAACGGCCCATTGCGACGCAGCAAAGCAGAAAGGCATGGTCGGCGGGGCGATCAGGATGCCGCCAGGTTGGCTACCGGGGCGGAGGTTTCCACGCGGTTTCGTCCGGCGTTTTTGGCGCGGTACATGGCCTGGTCGGCGGCCCGGATGAGCAGGGACGCTTCCCGGCAGTGGTCGTCGCTGACCGCGATGCCGATGCTGATGGTCAGTGGGAGCAGGCTTTTTCCGGTGCAGACGGGATCGGCCGCGATGCATCGCCGCAGGCGGTCGGCCAGCGAAGCCGAGGCCCGCTCATCGCAGCCGGGGGCCACGATCAGGAACTCATCGCCGCCGTACCGCCCCACCGTGTCGTAGAGGCGCAGGGCCGAGATCATGCGCTTGGCGACCTGGCGGAGGACCTCGTCGCCGGCGTCGTGGCCGTGGGTGTCGTTGACTCGCTTGAAGTAGTCCAGGTCCGCCATCAGCACGCCCACGGGGGCCGACTCCCGCCGGGCGCGGGCCAGGTCCCGCTCCAGGGCGTCCAGCGCAGCCGAGCGGTTCCACAGGTCCGTCAGCGGATCGTGCGTGGCCTTGTCGCGGAGGGCCTCCTGGGCGTCCAGAAGCTGGCCGTGTAGGTCCAGGATGCGATTGCCCGCGCCGAGGCGCGCGCGGAGCTCGTCCGGTTGGACCGGTTTGACGAGGTAATCGTCGGCCCCGGCCTCCATGCCTTCGATGAGGTGCTCGGGGCGGTCCTTGGCGGACAGGAGGATGACGTAGATGTAGTTCCGGCCGTCCATGCGGCGAACGCGGCGGCACAGTTCCGTGCCGTCGACGCCGGGCATGATCCAGTCCAGGATGGCCAGCGTGGGGCTGTCCAGCTTTTGCAGGATCTTCCAGGCGGCCGTGCCGTCCGCGGCGGCGGCGACTTCGTAGCCCCAGGTCTCCAGCATGGACTGGAGCGCCTGGCGCGAAACGGCGTCGTCGTCGGCGATCAGCACTTGCCTGGGCATGTGGCGATTTCCTGCCTCGCGGCGCAGAAGGATTCCCGTCCCTGCTGGACACAAAACGCTGCAAGGATATCGGCAAAATCCGGGGGCCGGAAAAGAACTAAACAAAACCTGCGGGACAAGAAAGTTGCCGTCTTTAATCGGCGGCGGGTAGGCCGAAAAATCGGCGGGCGTTGGCCGTTGTCTGCTCGGCGAGGGTTTCCAGGGGGATGTTCCGCACGCCGGCCAGGCAGGCGGCCACGTAGGGGACGTTGGCCGGCTCGTTGATCTTGTTTTTCCGGACCGGTTCGGGGGACAGGTAGGGGCTGTCGGTCTCGATCAGGATACGGTCGGCCGGGATGGCGGCGGCCGCTTGGCGCAGCGCATCGGACTTGGCGAACGTGACAATGCCCGACAGGCCAATCATCGCCCCGGTGTCCAGGACGGCGGAGACTTCCTGCGGCCCTTCGGTGAAGGAATGGAAGACGACGCGATTTCCCTCAAGACCGCAGTGCCGCAGGATGGCTAGCGTGTCGGGGAGGGCTTCCCGCGTGTGGATGATGACTTTTTTCCCCATCCGCCGGGCCAGGTCCAGCTGCTCCGCCAGGACGCGCCGCTGGTCGGGGCGTGGGGAGAGGTCGTAGTGGTAGTCCAAGCCGCACTCGCCAATGGCCACGCACCGCCCGTCGCCGGCCAGGGTTTCCAGTGCCTTTAAGAATAAAGGGTCGCTGGCGGCGCTGGCGGCCTCGTGGGGGTGCAGGCCGGCGGCGAAGAACACGCCGCTGAAGCGTTGGGCCAATTCCGCGGCCCGCCGGGCTTCTTCGATATCGGCCGAGGCGCAAACGAAGGCTACGACGCCGGCGGCGGTTGCCCGGTCCAGCACGGCCTGGAACTGGCTGTGCAGCCGGGCGTCGGCCAGGTGGCAATGCGTGTCGATGAACTGAAGGCTCATGGTCCTTGCCTGCTCGCTGATTATCGGAAAGCGTCGGGGATATGCTTGAGCCGCGGCGGCGAGCCCGGCGGGACGACCACGGACACCACGTCAAATCGCACGTTGTAGCCGTCGCTGTCGTGCCGGGCCAGGTAATACGCGGCGGCCTTTTTGATTCGGCGGCGCTTGTCGGCGTCGACGGCGGCTTCCGGATCGGTGTAGGCGTCGTCGCGACGCGTCTTGACCTCCGCGAACACCAGCGTCGGAGCGGTGAATTCCCCCCGGCCGGCGGAATCCAGGGCGATCAGGTCGATCTCGCCGGACGGGCAACGGTAGTTCCACGCCAGAATTTTCATCCCCTGTTGCGCGAGGTACCGGCGGGCGAGTTGCTCGCCGTGCCGGCCCAGCGGTTTGGACCGCCCGAAGGGCCACATGGCGTGTTAGGAGGAGGCCTGCCCGGCCTTGGCCGGTTCAGCGGCGGAGGTTTCTTTGGTGGCGCTCGCCTTGGCCTCTTTGTGGACGGTGTCTTTCAGGCGGGTCGCCTTGCCCACGCGCTGGCGGAGGAAGTACAGCTTAGCCCGGCGAACGCCGCCGCCGCGGATGACCTCGATCCCGGCGATCCGGGGGCTGTGGACGGGGAAGGTCCGCTCGACGCCCTCGTTGTTGACGATCCGGCGGACGGTGAAGGTCTCGGAGGTGCTGCCGCCACGCCGGCCGATCACCACGCCGGAAAATCCCTGCACGCGCTCCTTGTCGCCCTCGACGATCTTGACCAGGACGTTGACCGTGTCGCCGATGTGAAACTCGGGCAGGTCCTTCCTCATCTTGGACGCGACGGCTTTACGGATCAGTTCCTGGCTCACGATGGTTCTCCGATTGCTTGCGTCCCGCCGTAGGCGGGCGTTGGACTAGCGTTTGTCTTTCTTATATCGTTCCCACAGGTCCGGGCGGCGCTGCATCGTCCGCGACTCGGCCTGCTGCTGCCGCCAGGCGGCAATCTTGGCGTGGTCGCCGCCCAACAGCACGTCCGGCACGGCCAAACCGCGAAACTCCCGCGGGCGGGTGTACTGCGGATATTCCAGCAACCCGGCGCTGAACGATTCCTCGTGCAGCGAGGCCTCCGCGCCCACCGCTCCGGGCAACAGGCGGACGACCGCGTCGGTCACGGCCATCGCGGCCACCTCGCCGCCGGACAGCACGAAGTCGCCGATGCTCACTTCCATGTCGGCCAGGCCCGTGCGGATCCGCTCGTCGAATCCTTCGTAATGCCCGGCCAGCAGGATTAATCTCGGCTCACCGGCCAATTCACCCGCCAGCGCCTGGTCCAGCCGGCGCCCTTGGGGGGTCATCAGCACGACCTTGCTGGCCTGCTCGCCTTGTTTCCGCACGGCCTCGACGGCGGCAAAGACCGGCTCGCACATCAGCACCATACCCGCCCCGCCGCCGTAGGGGGCGTCGTCCACGCTGCCGTAGGCGTCGGTGGCGAAGTCGCGGATGTTGGTCACGGCCATCTGGACCAACCCCGCACGCACCGCCCGGCCGACCAGGCCGCAGCTTCCGAAGGCGTCGAACACCTCCGGGAACAGCGTCAGAATGTCAATCCGCAGGGGCATGGCGGCGTTTTGGGTGCGGTGGCGAAAGCGGCTGGATCACTTCGGGCCGATGCCCTGACGTCTCAGCAGCTCGGCGACCGTCTCGCTGGGCTGCGCCCCGGCACGAAGCCAATATTCAATCCGCTCCCGCTTCAGCGACACCTGCTTGTCGGCGTTCTTGGCCTTGGGATCGTACCAGCCCAGCTCCTCGATGACCTTGCCGTCCCGAGGGCGGCGGGTGTCCATGGCGTTGAGCCGGAAACATGTCTGATGACGCCGTCCGAATTTTTTGAGTCTTAACTTAACCGCCACGAAGCGTTCTCCAATCTCCAATCTGCCTCCCCGGCGCACCGGGGGTGGGTCTTGCCCGCTCCGCCCCGCTGAGGCGCCATCACCGCAGGAAAGCCAAGCGTGCAAAGGGGGTATTCTAGCGATCGCTGGCGGGTCTGCAAGGGCCTTTTGCCTTCCCTGGGATGCTCTTTTCCGGCCGGTGGACGGCGCAAAACGCCTTTACATCGTCCCCGGCCGTGCTATAGTGGCGCGCCGACGGCTGAAGTGGCGCCGTCCATACGAACGGGCACGTCATGGTACTGCATATTCTGCGCATCTTGTTCGTGTTGGTGGTTCTGGGGCTGACGGTTCCCCTGGCCTTGCGGGAGGGACCCGAGCCGCAAAACTTCTGGTACACCTCCCTCCGCATCGTCCTGCCGGCGGCCCTGGCCGTGGCGGTCATCCTGCTGGACATTTTTTGGAAGAACAAGCGCCTGCGAGCCCTCAGCGGCTTGTTCTTCGGCGTGCTGGCGGGCATCATCCTGGCCTACGCCGTCAACCAGGTGCTGAACCTGTATTTCCTGCTGTATCCCCACATGCTGGACCCCGTCACCGTGCAGATCATCGTCTCGTTGGCGGACGCGGCGATTATTTTCTTCTGCGTGACCATCGTCATGCAGACCAAGGACGACTTCCGCTTCATCATTCCTTACGTGGAGTTCTCCCGTCACGCCAAGGGCGCCCGGCCGCTGTTGCTGGACACCTCCGTCATCATCGACGGGCGCGTGGCCGACATCGCCCAGACGGGCATCCTGGTGGGGGAGATCGTCGTGCCGCGGTTCATCCTGGGGGAGCTGCAGGGCATCGCGGATTCCTCCGACAAGCTGAAGCGCAACCGCGGGCGCCGCGGCTTGGACGTGCTGGGGCGCATGCGCGAAAATCCCAAGATCGACGTCCGCATCCTGGACGTCCCCTCCGCCGCCGAGGAGGCCGCCGACAACGACGCCAAGCTGGTCGCCCTGGCCAAATACCTCAACGGGTACCTTGTGACAAACGACTATAATCTCAATAAGGTGGCTAACTTACGAGGCGTTGAGGTCATCAACATCAACGACCTGGCCAACTCCCTCAAACCCGTGGTGCTGCCGGGGGAGACCCTGACCGTTCGGATCGTCAAGCCCGGCGAGGAGCCCGGCCAGGGGGTGGGCTACCTGGACGACGGCACGATGATCGTGGCCGAGCAGGGGCGCGACCACATCGGCAAGGAGGTCACGCTGTCGGTGACCAGCGTGTTGCAGACCTCCGCCGGGAAGATGATTTTCGGCCGAATCGACGTCGACAAGACCGCCGCCTCCCGCACCGCACGGACCTGATCATGGCGAAGCTGCCGTTGCCCAATCACATGAAGGAGCGCCGCACCGTCGCGGATCGGCCGGGCCAGCGCCTCGGGCCGTTCGTGACGATCTCGCGGCAGTTCGGCTGCTACGGCGTTTCGCTGGGGCTGCTGATGCTGGAGATCCTCAACGACGAAGCCCCCGCCGGCCGGGAGTGGAACATCTACAACCGCGAGATTCTCCAGAAGCTGGCGACCGAGACCAACATGGCCGCCGAGCTGCTGGACCGCGAGCGCCGCACCAAGCCCCGGCTGATCGTGGACTTCTTCCGTTCGCTGTCGCCGGAGCACATTCCATCCGGTTTTGAGATTCGCAACCGCATCACGACCATCATTCGCGGCCTGGCGATGGGCGGCTACGCCGTCCTCATCGGCCAGGGCGGTGCGGGCGCCACGCAGGACCTGCCCAACGGCCTGTCCATTCGCCTGGAGGCCCCGTTGGATTGGCGGGTCAAGCGGGTGGCCGCCCGAGAAGGCATCAGCGAGACGGCGGCCAAGGCGCGCATCGGGACCATCGAGGAGGGGCGCGAATATCTCCGCAAAATTTACGAGGTCAAGTTCGCACGCAAGCCCGCCTTCCACCTGACCTACGATTGTTCCGTCTTTACCGTGGCCCAGCTCGCCCAGCACGCGGTCTATGCCATGAAGTTGCGAGGGTGCGTGTGAACATTCCCCCGGACGTCTTTTGACCCACCCTATGGATATTCAGGCATTTTTTGGTTCGGCGTTTGATTGCCCTTGCGGCAAGCGGCACCAGATTCTCCCTCGCCGGGTCGTCGTCACCGACGATGCCGTGGCGCAGATGCCTGCCTTGTGCGGCCAGGTCACGGCCGGGCGGCGCGCGGCGGTGCTGATGGACGTTCGCACGGCCGAGGTCGCCGGCCGGACCGTCGCGGCCGCCATGGGCCAGGCCGGCTGGCAGGTCGATGAAATCGTCATCCCCGACACGCCCAAGGGCAGTCCCGTCTGCGACGACGCCACGCACGACGCCCTGGACCGCCGCCTGGGTCCGGTGGACCTGATCGTGCCGGTCGGCTCGGGGGTCCTGTGCGACCTGGGCAAGTGGTCGGCCTTCCAGCGCCCCATCCCGTTCGTGCCCTTTGCCACGGCCGCCAGCATGAACGGATACTCCTCCGCCAACATCGCCATCACGCGTGGCGGCGTCAAAGCCCTGGGCGAGGCGGCCGCTCCGCCGGCGGTGGCGTCCTGCCCGGCGATCCTGGCCGCGGCGCCCTATGAGATGACGGCCTCCGGGCTGGGCGACGTGCTGGCCAAGTCGGTCAGCTCAGCCGACTGGTATATGGCCCATCTGCTGTTCGGCGACTTCTACTGCCAGGCCGCCGTGGACCTCATCGCCGACATCGAGCCGCTGTACCTGGAGCATTCGGCCGACCTGGCCGCGAGGCGTCCGGCGGCCATCCGCACGTTGCTGGACGCCCTGCTGCTGACCGGATCAGCCATGACGATGGTCGGCACCTCCGCCCCGGCCAGCGGCGGGGAGCACTACGTCAGCCACACGCTGGACATGATGACGGCCATCGACGGCCATCCGCACGACCTCCACGGCCGGCAGGTGGGGATCGGCACGATACTGGGCTCGGCACTCTACCGCCGCGTCCTGGCGGCCGAATCGCCCGACTTCCGCCCGCCGCAGGAAACCATCGACAAGAAATTCTGGGGCCGCCTGACCGAACCCCTGACCGCCCTGTACGTCCAAAAGCTGCCGCGCCTGCGGCAACTGAAGCAGAAGCTCTCTGCCGGCGGCGCCTGGGACGACCTGCGCCGCAGCCTGTCGCCCATGCTTCGCCCGCCGGAAGTAATCTCCAAGTGCCTCCAGGCCGGCGGGGCCGCGTACCGCGCGGAGCACATCGGTTGCGACCGCCGCCGGTTGCTCGACGCCTTCCTGCACGCCCATCAGATCCGCGATCGGGTCACCGTGCTGGACCTGGCCTGGATGCTGGGCCTGATGCCCCAAGCCGCGGCCGACATCGTGGACCGCTGGGCGTGATCCATCGTCGGTAGCCGCCGGTGCTGCGGGCGAAGAAACTCTTGCATCCCCCGCGCGAAGGGACTAAAAAGCCGCAGAATTCGCTTTTCCAGCTTTTTCAGCTTTTTCAGCAAGACCGACCATGAAGTTCCAGCTTGTGGACAAAATTATCTCGATCGAGCGCGGCAAGCGGATTGTGACCGTCAAGGCGCTGTCGCTGGCGGAGGAGTACTTGGCCGACCACTTTCCGGCCTTTCCGGTCCTGCCGGGCGTGCTGATGATCGAGGCGATGGTGCAGTCGGCCGCCTGGCTGGTGCGGGTGGAGCAGAACTTCGCCAAGAGCATTATCGACCTGTCGGTCGCCCGAAACATCCGGCCGGTGAGCTTCGTCAAGCCCGGCGACGTGCTTCGCTGCGAACTGGACGCCCTGGAGATCACCGCCACCTCCGCCAAGTTCAAGGGCGCCGGGTTCGTGGAGAGCGAGCCGATTCTGTCCGGCCGGCTGGAGCTGAAGTGCTTCAATCTGGCCGAGCGGGACAAGCACCTGGCCTCGGCCGACGAGGCGATCCTCCGCCAGCTCCGCGAGCAGTTCAAGCTCATCGGCGGCCCGGCGCTGCTGGGCTGGGCGGAGCAATGAATTCTGCCTTGCGGGGCATAATGCGTTGACTTTGGAGGGGGGAGTTTTTATAGATGGTGGCCGCTACGGGCCCGGCGGCAAGGCCAAACCATGCCCGGCCCCACAGGAGACATGTGCCCATGCCAATGACCGAAACGGAAGTCTTCGAGAAGGTGAAGGAAGCCCTGGTCGACGCCCTGGCCGTGGATGAGGACGAGATCAAGCCCCAGGCCACGCTCATGGGCGACTTGGGCGCGGAGTCCATCGACTTCCTGGACATCATCTTCCGGTTGGAGAAGGCCTTCAACATCAAGATCCCCCGCGGGGAGCTGTTCCCCGACAACATCCTCAACAATCCCGAGTTGGTCAAAGACGGTAAGCTGACCCCCGCCGGCCTGGCTCAGCTCAAGGAGCGGATGGTCTACGCCGACCTGTCACAGTTCGAGAAGGACCCGGACATCAGCAAGATGAGCGAGCTGTTCAAGGTCCAGACGATCGTCAACTACGTGCTGAGCAAGGTCAACGGCTAGGGCTCATTCGCCCTGCCGAAAGCCACCGGGGTCGGAGCGGTCCATGCGATGGATCTGGATAGATCGGTTTCTGGAGTTTATCCCCGGCAAGCGAGCCAAGGCCGTCAAGAACGTCTCGCTGGCGGAGGAGCATCTCCACGACCACTGGTCGCCGTTCCCGATTATGCCCGCCTCGCTGATGATCGAAGGCATGGCCCAGACGGCCGGGATTCTCGTCGGCCAGGCGCGGGGATTTAAGGAAAAGGTCATCCTGGCCAAGATCGCCAAGGCCGAGTTCACCGACATCGCCGTCCCGGGCGATCAGTTAATCTACGAGGCCGAAATCCAGTCCCTTTCCGCCGAAGCCGCCGCCACGGCTGGCAAAGTCTATAAAAACGGCGAACCCTTCGGGCAGATCGACCTGATGTTCTCGCACATCGATCAGAACCTGGCCGGCATGAAGTTCCCCAAGGAGAACTTTGTCTTCACGGGCCAGTTCGAGCGGCTGATCGCCCCGTTCCTGGAGTCGGCCCATGCCTGAGCGCCGAGTCGCTATCACGGGGCTGGGCGTGGTGACGTCGGCCGGGGTGGGCATCGAGTCGCTGTGGCAGGCGATGCTGCTCGTGATATTCGTCGTTTATTTTGTCGGCGAAAAGGTTAAGCTGGACCGCCGGAACCTTCAGCTTTTCGGTAATAACCCAATATTTTTTATGCGCATCCCGCCGGCTTTTGCAGCGCATGGAACAGCGCGTGCAGTCTTTCGAGCAATCCGGATCCGTGTACATACTCCTCCCGCAGGGTTAATGGTTATTTCGCGCGCCGATTAAAACCGCAATAACGCCGGCCGCAATAGTCGCCGCCGCGATGGCCTGCCCTACGGTTATGCCCGGCATATTGCGCGCGACGTCCGACGAGTAATCCGCAAGCGTTTGATACCCGCCCTGTGCGACCGACGCCGGCCAGGGCGTCGATGGCACCGATCCCCGATAGGACGGGAGCACGGTCGCAAGGCAGAAGTCAAAAAACGATTGGAACGGCGCCTCGTTTGGCGGCGTGGAGTAATAGGCCAAAACCGGGCCTTGCAGCTGCGCCTCGATCGTGCCGTTTTGTGAAACGAGGTCCGCCGCGGAGTTGTAGCCGATCGCCTGCGCGGCATCGTCGCCGAATTGGATAAGCCCGCAATGTCCGGCATTGGTTGCCGCCGGATCCCATGAGCTTTCTTTCTGGATCACAGCATAGAGCCAGGCGGGAGGAATCCCGAGCCGTGCGGCTAC
>JBEKZI010000055.1:0-14557 GCA_049510055.1 Phycisphaerae bacterium
CCGCCGGCCCGGTGGACTGTGCCATCGCCATCGACCACATGACCCTGGCGGCGGTGGCCGAGGGGTTGGGCACCTGCTGGATAGGACACTTCGAGCAGGACGCCTGCCGAAAGATTCTCGGCATACCGGACGACGCGCAGATTATCGAGTTGCTGCCCCTGGGCTACCCGGCCGGTGGCGCCGAGCATCCCGGCAGCAAACCGCGCAAGCCGCTGGAGGAGCTGGTCTGCTGGGATAGGTTTAGGCCGTAGCGGCCGAAGGGGCCGTGCCTATGGATAGCCGAAGCACCTTTCAGTACGAGATCCTGACGCCGCAGGGCCGGCTCGCCGACGGCACGGCCGTAGGGGCGGTGCTGCCGGCGGTGGACGGCTTGATAGGCATCCTGGCCCGCCGCGCGCCGCTGGTGGCCCAGCTGGCCGCCGGCTGCGTGACCGTGCGCCTGCCAGGGGGCCGGTCGGAGGAGTACTTCGTAGCCGGGGGATTCGCCCATGTCCGTCCGCAGGGGTTGACCGTCCTGGCCGAGCAGGGCGCCCCACGGGAGTCTCTGGACCCCCAAGCCGCCGCGGCCGAGCTGGAGCAGGCCCGCCAGATGCCGGCTGAGACCGCTGATGAGCGTCAGCACCGCCGGGAGGCGATAGCCGCCGCCAAGGCGAAGCTCCGCGCGATCCATAAGCAGGATTCCTCCCGCCGAAGTGTATAATCGATTGGCACCAACGGAGGCGTGAAGATGGAGTGCAAGAAAACTCAGAATCTGGATCGCTGCAATTGCACCTACGACGACTGTAACCGCAAGGGCGTCTGCTGCGATTGCCTGACCTATCACCTGGCGATGAAGCAATTGCCCGGCTGCTGCTTCCCGGCCGCGGCCGAGGCCACCTACGACCGATCCTTCAAGGCCTTCGCCAAGGCGTGGAAACTGTAAGCTCGCGCCGCACGGGCGTGCACGGGGCTGTTTTGCGTTGTGGGATTGTTCTACTTGCGAGGGTTTTACCGTGGTAGCCGAACCGTCCGATTTCCAAGTGCCGCCGCCCAAAGACTGGCAGGTCTTTGAGCGGCATATGCGAGACCTCTTTGAGGCGCATTGGAAGGCCCCCGCCCAGATGCATGGGCGCACTGGGCAACCACAGTGTGGGGTGGACATTTATGGTCAGCTGGGGGGCGGCCAAGACTACCACGGCGTGCAGTGTAAGCTCCATGATGCGGAGGCCAAGCCCGCTGTCATCGCTGAGGAACTCGAGGCGGAAGCTGATAAAGCCACGAAGTTTCATCCAAAACTTATTCACTTTATCTTGGCCACAACCGGTCCGCGCGACGTGGTGGTCCAGAATGCTGTTCGCAAGTTGAATGAGCGAGAAAATAAACCCTTCACAGTCGAAGTGGTGTTCTGGGATGACATCCTCGATTTATACGACAAGCATTTAGATATTTTTTCCCAGCACTACCCTTACTTAGCCGCACCGCGCATGAACCGTTTGCACCAACTTCCTTCACCACCAGCGGACTTCGTCGGTCGGGAGGCCGAACTGCAATCGCTATTGGAGGCCATCGAGGGGGGAGTCAACATCTCCGGCCTGCGGGGCATGGGGGGTATCGGCAAGACGGCTCTGGCCGAGGTGTTGGCGCACCGTCTTTCCCCTCAGTACGCCGATGGGCAGTTCTTTCTGGACCTGCAGGGCACATCCGACCGCCCGCTCTCGGCGGCCGATGCGATGGCTCATGTGCTGCGGTCCTTCGATCCGATGGCCAAGCCTCCGGAGGGCGAAGAAGCCCTCGCGGCAGCCTATCGCTCTGCGCTCCATGAGAAGCGAACAATTCTCCTGATGGACAACGCCCGCGACGCCGCTCAGGTCCGATCTCTGGTCCCACCGCCGGGAAGCATCCTGCTGGTTACCTCACGTTGGCACTTTGCAGTAGAGGGGTTAAAGCCCCTGGACCTGGGCGTGCTGGGCGAGCAAGAGGCTATCGAACTATTGCTGGGTATCGAGAAGCGAATCGGCGGGCACGCCCCTGCCCTGGCCGGCTTGTGCGGATACTTACCATTAGCCCTGCGGGCGGCGGGGAGCCTCTTGCAAGTCCAGAGCGACCTGCCGCCTGCTGACTATGTCCGGCAACTGGAAGAGCAACACAGCCGTTTGAAAAAGATTGGGAAAGAGGGAGTACCCGTTGGCGTAGAGGCGTGCCTGGACCTTAGTTACCGGCACCTGCCGCCCAAGACGGCTGCGGTCTTCAACCGCTTGGCGGTGTTTCCCTCATCCTTCGATGCCCAGGCGGAGGAGGCCGTGTGCGAAGACCCCGGCCACTCGCATTTGGGCGAACTCCTCCGCTATAGCCTGGTGGAGTACGATGAGGATTCCAAGCGTTACCGCTTGCATGATTTAGTCCGGTTGTTTGCAGATGCGTATCTTACCGATGCAGAGCGAGGGACTGCGAAAAAACGTCACGCTGTCTTCTACCTGGCAGTACTGAGGGCAGCGGAGAAGCTGTACCTCAAAGGCGGAGAGGCAATCACCCAGGGTCTGGCCTTGTTTGACCACGAGAGGGCGAACATCGAAGCGGGCCAGGCCTGGGCCTGTTCCCAGCCTCCCCGCGTCCAGGACGCAGTCAACCTATGCAACCAATATGGTGCTGCCGGTGTCTATTGCCTCAACCTACGACAGGATTCGCGGAACGAGCGGATTCCATGGCTGGAGGTGGCCCTGACCGCTGCGCGACAGTTGAAGGATCGCAAAACAGAGAGGGTTCATCTGGGCAACCTTGGCATCGCCTACGCCGACTTGGGCGAGGTGCGCAAGGCCGTTGAGTACTATGAGCCGCACCTTACCATCGCTCGCCAGATTGGTGACCGACGAGGGGAGAGTGCTGATTTAGGCAACCTCGGCAACGCCTACGCTAAGCTGGGGGAAGTGCACAAGGCCATCGAATATTACAAGCAAGCCCTGACCATCCAGTGCCAGATCGGCGACCAGCGCGGAGAAGGTACTACCTTGGGCAACCTTGGTAACGCCTACGCCACCTTGGGCGAGGTACACAAGGCTATCAAATACCATAAGCGGGCTTTGGCCATCGTCTGCCGGATCGGTGACCGGCACGGGGAGAGCGGTGTCTTGGGTAACCTCGGTACTGTCTACGCCAACTTGGGTGAGAGGCGCAAGGCTACCAAGTACTATGAGCGGGCCCTAACCATCGATCGCGAGATCGGCGACCGGCGGGGGGAGGGATATGACCTGTACAACCGCAGTTTAACTTGGGACGAACTCGGCGATCGGGAGCGGGCCATCGCGGATGCTCAGGAGGCGCTGACCATCTTCGAGCAGATCGAGGATCCTGGCGCCCAGAAGCTCCGCCAGATGCTTGCTCAGTGGCGTGGTCAGCAGTTGTAGGGCGGGCGAGGCGTACGCCCCCGTACGGGTGCTTGCCCGCGGAATCCTCAAAGGCGGACGGGGACTTTTTTGCCCTTGTGTGAGCTTTCGACGGCGGCGAAGACCATCGCCAGCGACTTGATGTTGTCGTGGCACTCGGTGGCCGGCGGCGGCCCGCCGCGAAGATAGCCTAGCATCTCTACCAGCGCCCCATGCATCTCCTTGGGCGTTTCTGTCGCCGCCGGTGGCGGGGCAAGGTCCGTCAGCGGCGCCAGGAACTTGTCCGTCGCCTCAGCCACCTGTCCGCGCGGCGGCTGGTCCTGTTCCAGGATCACCGTGCCGCGGGCGCCCGTCAGCCGCCAGTGGCCGTTCCAGCTCGTGCGGAAACCCTCGGCGCACCAGCTTCCGCGATAGGTGAAGATGACCCCACCGGTCATTTCAAAGATGCAACTGGCGGCCGCATTGCCGGCGAACCACGAGCCGGCAGGGTTGAACTCCTTGGCGTAAACCGCGACGGGGTCGGCGCCGGTCAGATAGCGGGCCAGGTCGAAGTGGTGGATGGCCATGTCCAGGATGAGCGGGCTGGGCATCTGGGCGCGAAAGCCGCCGAAGTGCGCTCCGATGTAGAAATCGCAATTGGCCGCCGTCACCTGGCCGACGGCGCCGGCTGCGAGCATGGCCTTGGCCTGCTGGTGGGCGGGGAACCATCGCCGCGACTGGCTGACCGCGTAGCACCGCCCAGCCCGGTCCGCCGCGGCGACCATCCGCCGGGCCTGGGGCATGCTCGCGGCCATGGGCTTCTCGCCCAGGACGTGGCAGCCGGCCCGCAAGGCGGTGCAGGTCACGGTGCAATGGGCCTCCGGCGGCGTCAGGTCCAGCACCAGTTGCGGCTGGGCCTTCCGCATGGCCTTGCGGAGATCGGCAAAGACGGGGCACGCCAGGCCGTGCTTGGCGATGGCCGCGGCGGCGCGGTCCGGCGCCTGCTCCACCACGCCGACGACGTCCACCTTCTCCTTGACCAGGGCGGAGAACCACGCCCCGGAGATTCCTCCCGCCCCGACGACTAACACGCGCTCGTTGCCCACGGTGGATGTCCTTTCCGGATGCCCCGGTGCGCCGGGGCGGGAATTATTCCTGCTCGAACAATTGCGGCGAGGGCGGCGGGGCCAGGTGCGCCAGTCCCAGGTGCTCGTAGGCCTTGATCGTCGCCAGCCGCCCCCGGCGGGTGCGGGCGAGCAGGCCGGCCTGGAGCAGGAAGGGCTCCACCACGTCCACGAGGGTGTCGGTCTCCTCGCCCAGCGTGGCCGCGACGGCCTCGATGCCCACCGGCCCGCCCTTGTACACGTCGATGATCGTCCGCAGGAAGCGGCGGTCCAGCTCGTCCAGCCCGGCCGCGTCGATGCCCTCCAGTTTCAGCGCCGCCTCGACGGCCGCGACGGTCAGTCGCCCGTCAGCCTTGACCTGCGCGTAGTCGCGGCAGCGGCGGAGCAGGCGGTTGGCGATTCGCGGCGTGCCGCGCGCCCGGCCGGACAGCAGCTCCAGGGCCGGGGCGTCGGCGGCCATCTTGAGCATCTTGGCCGAGAGTTTCAGCCGCGCCAGCAGGTCCTCGGCCAGCCAGAAGTCCAGATGGTGCGAGATGCCGAACCGCATTCGCAGCGGCGGGGAAAGCATGCCCGCCCGCGTCGTCGCCCCGATCAGCGTGAAGGGCTTCAGCGGCAGGTTGATCGTGCGGCTGTGCATGCCGCTGTCGACCACGAAGTCCACCTTGTACTCCTCCATGGCCGGGTAGATGTACTCCTCCACGGGCGGGGAGAGGCGGTGGATCTCGTCGATGAACAGCACGTCGCGCGGCTCCAGGTTGGTCAGGATGCCGATGAGGTCGCCCGGTCGCGTCAGGGCCGGGCCGGAGGTCACCTTGATGGTGCTGCCCATCTCGTGGGCGATGACGTAGGCCAGCGTGGTCTTGCCCAGTCCCGGCGGGCCGTGGAGCAGGACGTGCTCCATCGGCTCGTTGCGGCTGCGGGCGGCGGCGATGGAGATCCGCAGCTTCTCCAGCACCTCGCTCATGCCGATGCACTCGTCCAACCGGCCCGGCCGAAGCGACGTGTTGAACTGCTCGTCTTCGGGGCTGACGTTCTGGGCGGAGATGATTTTTTCTCGAGCCATGCGGCGCTAGGCTCCTCCGGCCTTCAGCCGGTACACATGCTGAATGATTGTTTCGGTGCCAGCCACGGGCTCGACGGCCAGGACACGCTCGATGAGTGCAGCCGCGTCGGCCCGTCGCTCGCCCAATTGCACCAGCACCGAAAGGGCCTCGACCGCAGCCGCCGGCAGGGCCGCCGCGGCGGCGACGGCGGCCGGACCTGCGAATTCCTCCACCTTGCCGTGCAGCTCGGCCACGATCTGCTCGGCCATGCGCCGGCCGATCTCCGGCAGGGCGACCAGGAACTGGACGTCCTTGGCCTGGATGGCCGCGGCCACCTCCGCCACCGGCCGAACCAGCGCCCGCAACGCCTTGCGAACGCCGATGCCCTTGACCGTCGTGAAGATGCGGAAGAATTGCCGGTCGGTCTCGGCCTGGAAGCCCACCAGCCGCGGGGTCTGTACGCCGTGGGCCGGGTTGCCCTCGACGTAGTGGATGGTGTGCAGGACCACGTCCTGGCTGACGCGGCGGGCCAGGCGCTCGGCGTCAAAGGCGGGGATGAGCACCTCGTACCACAGGCCGTTGCCGGCGTCGACCAGGGCCGACCCGGCCGAAACCTGCTCCAAACGCCCTGTGAGCTTGGCAATCATGAGTGCGGTTGTACCATCCTTGCCGCCGCAAACCGAAAGAACAATTCAGCTTCTAAAGAAGGGATTATAGCGACGGCCCCGCAAGGCCGACAACAAGGCATTCACGCTGACGGGGATCTATCTATCTGCTCGGCCCAGACGACGGAGGAATTCGGATTCGTCGATGATCTCGACGCCCAGGGCGGCGGCCTTGTCGGCCTTGGAGCCCGGTTCGGCGCCCACGACCACGAAGGCGGTGTTCTTGGAGACGCTTGAAGCCGCCCGGCCGCCTGCGGCCTTGATGGCAGCTTCGGCCTCGCTACGGGAGAGTTTCTCCAGCGTGCCCGTGACCACGACGGTCTTTCCGGCCAGGGGTCCTGCGGCCTTGGCGCGTTTGGGGGCGGACATCTTCACGCCCGCGGCCTTGAGGCGGTGGATGGTTTCCCGACCGGCCGGTGAGTGGAAGAATTCATGGATGCTGGCGGCGATGACCGGGCCGATTTCTTCCACGTTCATCAATTCCTCTTCGCTGGCGGCGGCGACGGCTTCGATGTCGCCGAAGTGGTCGGCCAGCACCTCCGCCACGCGTCCGCCGACGTGGCGGATGCCCAGACCGGCCAGCACGCGGGCCGGCCCGCGCGATTTGCTGGCTTCGATGGCCTTGACGAGCTTGTCGGCCAGCTTTTTCTGCATCCGGGCGATGATGACGCGGCCGTCGTCGCGGGTGTGGCGGCCGATCTCCATGCCCACCAGGTCCTTGGGGCCCAGGTGGTACAGGTCGGCGAAGTGGCGGACCTTGCCCTCCGTCACGAGCTGGTCGATGAGCTCTGTGCCGAGGTTGCGGATGTCCATCTGGTCGCGCCCGGCGAAGAACTCCAGGCGATGGCGAATCTGCGCGGGGCACTCAGCGTTGATGCACCGCAGGTACACGCCGCCTTCGTCGCGGGCGGTCTGGCCGCCGCAGACCGGGCACTTGGCCGGCGGCCTGATGGGGATCCGTCCGCGGGGGCGCTCGTAAACCACCTCCACAACCTGAGGAATAATCTCGCCGGCCTTTTCCACCAAGACGGTATCGCCCACGCGGACGTCCAGCCGCTCGACCTGATCGAAGTTATGCAGCGTGGCGCTGGAGACGGTCGTGCCGCCCAGCTGCACCGGTTCGAAGTGCGCCGTCGGCGTGATCGTGCCCAGCCGGCCCACCTGGAAGTCCACCTCTTTGAGCCGCGTGGCGGCCTGCTGGGCTTCGTACTTGTACGCGATGCACCAGCGGGGGTACTTGCTGGTGGCCCCCAACTGGTCGCGCAGGTTCAATTCATCAACCTTGATGACCATGCCGTCGGTCTCGTAGTCCACCTCTGTACGCCTCTCCATCCAGTCCTGGATGACGGCTTGGACTTCCGCCAGGTCCTTGCACAGCTTGGCGTGGGGCGAAACGGGAATGCCCCAGCCGCCCAGCAGCTTCATCAGCTCGCCGGCCCGGTCGGCCGGGCGGGGCGACATTTCCCCGAAACTGTGGGCCAGAAAGGCCAGCTTGCGCTCGGCGACCACCTTGGGGTCCAGTTGCTTCAGCGTGCCGGCGGCCCCGTTGCGGGGGTTGGCGAACGTCTCCTGGCCTTGTTCGGCGCGGGCGGCGTTGAAGGCGGCAAAGGCCTTCCGCGGCCAATAGACCTCCCCGCGGACCTCCAGCTCCTGTGGGTAGCCCTTTTCGCGCCCGTGCAGGGCTAGGGGAATCGAGCGGATGGTGCGTGCGTTGGCGGTGATGTCGTCGCCGGTGCGGCCGTCGCCCCGCGTGGCGGCCTGGACGAGCTGGCCCTTGCGGTACCGCAGGGCCACGGCCACGCCGTCGATCTTGGGATCGACCAGGTAGTGAAACTTCTTCGCGCCCAGCGCCTTGACGACCCGGTCGTGGAACTCCTGCACCTGCTGGGGGCTGTAGGTGTTGTCGATGCTGAGCATGGGCGGGTCGTGCGTGACCTTGGCGAAGCCCTCCAGTGGCTGGCCGCCGACGCGCTGGGTGGGGGAATCGGGCGTGCGGAGCTTGGGATTGCGGGCCTCCAGGGCGCGGAGCTCTTCCATCAGGGCGTCGTACTGGCGGTCGGAGATTTCCGGGGCGGCCTGGACGTAGTACAGCCAGTCGTGGTGGCGGATCTGCCGCCGAAGTTCCTCGATGCGCCGGGCGTCGGACTTTGCGGTCATCGCTTGGCTTCCGGGGCGCGGCCCCACGCGGGGGCCATCGGCATTGACAAGGCCTGTCGCCCAAGCATAGCATGGTAGTGTTGAGTTTTCAGCCTTCAAGGGGGGGTTGGCCAAGGACTGCGAATCATGGCTGAGGAAACTTCGGGAGCTTCAGAAGCTTCGGAAAAGGTCTCCAAGACGGTGCTGCTGGTCGACGACGATCGCGACATCCTGACGGCGATCACCGCCGCGCTGGCGGACATGGGGCTGGACATCTTCACGGCCTCCGACGGCAACGAGGCCCTGCGCCAGGCCGCCGGCCATCACCCGGACCTGGTGGTGCTGGACATGATGATGCCCAAGCGGAGCGGCTTTTTGGTGATGGAGAAGCTCCGGCAGGGCAAGCAGCGCGGCGAGCCGCCCCGCATCATCATGATCACCGGCAACACGGGCGTGCGGCACCGGGCCTACGCCGAAAGCCTGGGGGTGGACCTGTACCTCCACAAGCCTTTCCGCATGGAACAGTTGATCGAAGCCATCAAGAAGCTTCTGGGCTTGGGTCAATAACTTCTTTCCCGTGGATGGAAATGGGCTTGCCGAGATTCCCGCCGTCGGTTAAAGTGTTCCCCACGAGAAAATGGTAGACAGTAAAGGGACGAAGGCAACCCGTCGCCGTACGTGAGCGGCGGGCAGAAACGTGTGGCGATGAGCATCGCGGCTGAAACCAAGAAGAAGATTGTCGAAGACAACCGGCGGCACGAGACCGACACCGGGTCGGCCGAAGTGCAGATCGCGCTGCTGACGGCGCGAATCAACCATCTGACCGAGCATCTCAAGACGCACCTGAAGGACCACGCCTCCCGCCGGGGGCTGCTCATGATGGTCGGCAAGCGAAACAACCTTCTGAAGTACCTGTCCCACACCGCCCCCGAACGATACCGGCAGATTGTCAAAAATATGGGGTTGCGCAAGTAAATGCCGGATCGCGTCTTGGTTGGGTGCCCCTTGACCGTCTGATCACCGCCGGCGCGCGGTCGGTGAATCCATCGAGCCATTTTTCGGCGCCGGTGATGTCGTTTTGCACAAAGAGAAACAAGGAAGTATTGAACGCGTGTTGTTGAGACGTCCAGAAAGCAAAGAGTCGGTAAGGTAGGAAAAGACAATGGCGATTATTCGAATCGAGCGAGAGATTGCAGGCAGGACGTTGGTCCTGGAGACCGGCAGGATGGCCCAGCAGGCCCATGGCGCGGTGATGGTGCAGTACGGAGACACGGTGGTGCTGGCGACGGTGCTCAGCGCCCCCTCCACGCGGGAGATCGACTTCTTCCCGCTGTACGTGGATTACCGCGAGAACCAGTACGCCGCGGGCAAAGTGCCCGGCGGCTTTTTCAAGCGTGAGGGCCGGCCCTCCACCAAGGAAATCCTGACGATGCGGATGGTCGACCGTCCCGTCCGGCCGCTATTTCCCGAGGACTTCATGGACGAGGTCCAGATTCAATGCCTGGTGCTGTCCAGCGATTCGAAGAACGATCCGGACATCCTGGCCGTGATCGGCGCTTCGGCGGCGCTGACGCTCAGCCACGTGCCGTTCCAAGGCCCCATCGGCTGCGCGAGGATCGGCTACGTGGACGGGCAGTATGTGGTCAATCCCACCCTGGAGGAGGTGGAGAAAAGCCAGGTGGACTTGGTGGTCTGCGGCACGGCCGACGCGGTGAACATGCTCGAGATGGGCAGCAAAGAAGTTTCCGAGGCCGTCGCGGCCGAGGGCATCGCCCGCGGCTTTGACGTCTGCAAGCAAATCATCGAGATGATCGGCGAGCTGGCCTCCAAGGCCACCGTCCGCAAGAAATACGAACCCACCGTCTTTCCCGAGGAACTCACCAAGCTGGTCGTCAGCAAGTGCGACCGGCGCCTCCGCGAGGCCAAGGCCATCCGCGCCAAGACCGAGCGCTACGAGGCCATGGAGGTCATTCGTAAGGAACTGCTGGCGGAGCTTTGCCCGCCGGAGGCCAAGGAGCCGACGTACAAGCCCGCCCAGGTGCGGGAGGCGTTCAGCAATCTCGAGAAGGCGATCCAGCGGGAGATGATCCTGGCCGGCCACCGGCCCGACGGGCGGGGGATCGACGAGGTCCGGCCGCTGGGCATCGCCGTGGGCGTGCTGCCGCGCACCCACGGTTCGGCGCTGTTCAACCGCGGCGAGACCCAGGCGCTGGTGACCACCACGCTGGGCACGCCGCGCGACGAGCAGATCGTCGACGGCCTCCAAGAGGAGTACACCAAGAAATTTATGCTGCACTACAATTTCCCGCCCTTCAGCGTCGGGGAGATTCGTCCGATCCGCGGCCCGGGACGGCGCGAGATCGGGCACGGCGCCCTGGCGGAAAAAAGCTTAGAGGCCGTCATGCCGGAGGTGGATAAGTTCCCCTACACCGTGCGCGTCGTGGCGGACATTCTGGAGTCCAATGGCTCGACCTCCATGGCCACGGTATGCGGCGGGAGCCTGTCGCTGATGGACGCCGGCGTGCCGATCAAAGCGCCCGTGGCCGGCATCAGCATCGGCATGGTCAGCGACGATCATCGCCGGCTTCTGCTGACCGACATCCTGGGCGAGGAAGACTTCCACGGCGACATGGACTTCAAGGTGGCTGGGACCGCCGGCGGCATCACCGGCATCCAGGTGGACCTCAAGGCCCGCGGCATCGTGCAGGAGGACATCGTCGCCGCCCTGGAGAAGGCCCGCGTCGCCCGCATGCACATCTTGGCGGAGATGGCCAAGGTGCTGGCCGCTCCGCGCAGTGAGATCAACCGCTACGCCCCGCGGATGTTCACGTTGAAAATCAACCCGGAGAAAATCGGCAAACTCATCGGTCCGGGCGGCAAGACCATCAACAAGATTCAGGACGAGACCGGCGCAACCATCGACATCGAGGACGACGGCACCGTGTTTGTCGCGTGCGTGGACGCCGCCGGTGCCGAGGCCGCCAAGGCCCAGGTGGAAGCCTTGACAGCCGAAGTCGAGGTCGGGAAGATATACACCGGCACGGTGGTTTCGATACGGGATTTCGGCGCCTTCATCGAGATCCTGCCCGGCCAAGACGGGTTGTGTCACGTCAGCGAGCTGGACGAGAAGTACGTCAAGAATGTCACGGACGTGGTAAAAATGGGCGACAAGGTCGAAGCCAAGGTCATTTCCATCGACGACCAAGGCCGGGTGAAACTGTCCCGCAAGGCCGCGTTGCGCGAGCAGCGGGGCGGCAAATAGGCCCTTGCATTTCCCGTAGACGGAAGCGAAAAAGCGTAGCGTGACTGCCTCGGGTCGGGGCCGAGGAGTCTTTTTTGACATATCTATAGATTGGGTCTGCCGCGGACGGGAATCATTAACCGGTACGGCAGAGTACCTCCGCAGCCCGTTTAGTGTGGGGCGCGGTCGCCGAAGGGTCATGCAGTTTGTGCGACTGTCTTCTCCCGACGGCTAACTGGGCATTAAGGAGGTGACCCAAATGCCTACAGGCAAGGTCAAGTGGTTTGACCCCAAGAAAGGTTATGGCTTCATCATCGGCGAGGAAGGCCAGGACGTGTTCGTGCATTACACCTCCATCGTCGGCGACGGGTTCCGGGCGCTGAAAGACGGGGAGACGGTAAGTTACGAACTGGTCAAGGGCGAGAAGGGCTATCAGGCCCGCAACGTCGCCAAGCCGGCAGAGACCGGTCAAGCCGAGCAACCGCAGGTCTCCGTCTAGGGTCCCCGGCAAGGGGGCCCAGCGGGGTGCAGCCGGCCGCCGACGGGGGCAAGACGAAACCCCCGTTTATACGTGGAGAATCGCGGATGGACGCATGGTGGCTGGCGATCGGCGTGGGGGTCGGCGGGCTGATCGGGGTGATGGCGACGCTTTGGATCACACGGCGGCTGTGGCGCAGTGCGCGCCGGCTGTCGGTTAGGACACGGGGTGTGGAGCAATTGGCGGAATTGGGGCAGTTGGCGGGGGGTTTGGCCCACGAGATCAAAAATCCCCTCTCCACCATTCACATCAACCTCAAGCTGCTGGCCGAGGACCTTCGCCGTTACCGCGATGAGCCCCACGACCGCTGGCTGCGGCGTCTGCTCAGCGTGCAGGAGGAGGCCGACCGCCTCAAGGGCATCCTGGACGATTTTCTGCGGTTCGCCGGCAAGGTCGAGCTGAACCCCGCCGTCGTGGACCTGCGTGTGCTGGTGGGGGAGTTGTCGGACTTTTTCGGGCCACAGGCCGAGGCCGCCCACGTCGTCATGCGGACGACGGTGCCGGAAACGCCCGTGACCTGCCGCCTGGACGCCAACCTCTTCAAGCAGGCCGTCCTCAACCTGATGCTCAACGCCGTCCAGGCCATGGAGCAGGGCGGCGAGCTACTGATCCGTCTGAGCGCTTCCCGCAGCCGGGCCGTGCTGGAGGTCATCGACACCGGGGCGGGCATTTCTCCCCAAGACCTGCCCAAGGTCTTTCACGTGTACTACTCCACCAAGGCGCGCGGCAGCGGTTTCGGCCTGCCCACCGCGCGGCGGATTGTCCAGGAGCACGGCGGCGACATCCGCGTGGACAGCGCCGTGGGCAAGGGCACGCGATTTACGATTTCCCTGCCCCTGGTCAAAGGGTAGCCGGCCGTTGGGGCTCGTCCGTGTCGGTCGGCGCCAAGCCTGTTTCGTTGCGGCGTTTAGCCCGCCGACGTAGAATGGCCTGACTAGCCCCTCCCCGAGGCGGCCGCGACAGAGGAACCATGTTCATACCGATACGAACCGACTACCGCATGGCCCGCGTCCCGTGGGTCAACTATCTGCTGGTCGCGACCAACGTGATCGTCTTCGTGCTGAGCTATTTCGTAGCTCGCGGCCGGTTCGCCTTCCGGCTCGATACGTTCCTTCTGGACCCCGACCATCTCCGCCTCTATCAGTTCTTCACCGCGATCTTTCTTCACGCCGGTTTGATGCACCTGGCGGGAAACATGCTGTTTTTGTGGGTCTTCGGTAATGCCGTCAACGATCGCCTGGGGCATCTGGGGTACTTGGCGTTCTACCTGGCCGGCGGCGTGCTAGCCGGGGTCGGCTACGTTTTGCTGGGCGGGCACGGGCCGGTGCTGGGGGCCTCCGGGGCCATCTCGGCCGTCACCGGGGCCTATCTGGTGCTGCTGCCGCGGGCGCGGGTGATGCTGCTGTTGTGGTATTTCTTTGTGACCACCTTCGAGGTGTCCAGCCTGTACTTCCTGCTGTTCCAGTTCCTGTTCAACCTCTGGATGGCGCTGAGTCCCAGCTTTACCCGCATGGCCGAGTCAGGCGTTGCCTACATCGCCCACTGTAGCGGATACGTTTTCGGCATCGCGGTCACAGCCGCCCTGCTGGCCACTAAATTGCTGCCGCGGGACCCCATGGACCTGCTGAGCCTGTTCCAGGCCGCCCACCGCCGTTCCCGCTACCGTCGCATGGCCCGGGCCGGCTACGATCCATTCAGCGTCATGCCCCCGCCGGGGGCGCCGTCGCGGCAATGGGTGGGGCCCAAGCCCGCCGAGGCCGCCGCGACCGAGACAGCCGCCTCCCGCGAGTCGCAGCTCCGCCGGCAGATCGAGGAAGCCTGGCGCCGCAAGAATCTCCCCGAAGCCGCCGCAAAGTACCTCCAGCTCATCCAATTGGCCGACGGGGCCGTGCTGCCGCAGGATCAGCAACTGGACGTGGCCAACCAATTGATGTCCGCCGAGCAGTATCCCGCCGCCGCCGACGCCTACGAGCGATTCCTGAAACACTATGGCAACTATGAACATATCGCCGATATCTACCTGATGCTCGGCCTGCTCTACGGCCGATACCTGCAACAGGTCGATCAGGCTGAGCGGATGCTCCACCGCGCCACCGAAACGCTGACGGATGAACGAAAACTGGAATGGGCCCGCGCGGACCTGGAGGCGTTGCGTCGGCGCCACTAAGATGTCGATGGCCCTTCCAGAAAATCGCAAGGGCATCGAACGTGCTGGACATCACACCACCACCGCCGCCGCCGTTGACGACCCCCCTGGCCTTGGGCCTGGCCGGCCTGGCCGTGGTGTTGGGCGGCTTGATGCTGCTGTGGGGGCGCGTCCTGTCCAGGCCTTTTTTGGGGATCGTCGGGGCCGGGGTGGGCACGCTGCTGGCGGATTCTTTGGCCCGGCAGTTTGGCCTTCCCCTGGTGGCTGCCGCCATGATTGCGATCCTGGGCCTGGCCCTTCTGGCCGCCGTGGCCGCCCGACTCATT
>JBEKZI010000056.1:0-14474 GCA_049510055.1 Phycisphaerae bacterium
GCACCCCGCCGGCCACCATGAAGTCCTGCACGGTCACGCCCATCAGGTTGAAGATGGCCTTGCCCAGGAAGATGAATCCGATGGCCACGCCCAGGGCCGTCAGGAACGATTGGAGCACGACCGTCCGCCGCTGGACCTTGTCCAGCCCCTCGGTGAGGTTCATGAAGATCGGCAGCACACCGATGGCGTCCACGGAGACGAAGATCGGCACGAAGGTCAGCAGGAAGCTTTTCATGGGACGGTTCCTTGGCGGCCTTTGCGCGCCAGACGCCGGCCGCGCAGGCATTATGTCCACTGCGCTGGGGATGGGCAAGGGGGCGGTCTTGGCCTACAATGGGGGGCCATGTCGCCTTATCCGCAAAAACGACTCCGTCGCCTGCGTGCCAACGCCACGCTGCGGGGGATGCTGGCGGGCGTGAGGCTGTCGGTCCAGGAGCTGATCGCCCCGCTGTTCGTGTGCGAAGGGGAGCACCGGCGCGTGGAGGTTCCCACCATGCCGGGCCAGTACCAGCTTTCGGTGGACGCCGCGATCCAGATCGTCCGCCGTTGGGCCGGCGCGGGCCTGCCTGCGGTGCTGCTGTTCGGCCTGCCGGCTCGGGCAAAAAAAGACGCCCAGGGCACTTCCGCCTGGGACGCCCGCGGGCCTGTGCAGCGGCTTTGCCGCGAGATTAAAAAACATTCGCCGGCCACGCTGGTCGTCACGGACGTCTGCCTGTGCGAGTACACCGATCACGGCCATTGCGGCGTGCTGGCCAAACGGGCCGACGGCTCGATGGACGTGGACAATGATTCGACGCTCCAGGCCCTGTCGAGAGTGGCTCTGTCGCACGCCGAGGCCGGAGCGGACCTGGTCGCCCCCTCGGCCATGATGGACGGGCAGGTGGCCGCCATTCGCTCGGCCCTGGACGGCTCGGGGCACGCCGGCGTCGGCATCCTGGCCTACGCGGTGAAGTTCGCCTCCAGCCTGTACGGGCCGTTCCGCGACGCGGCCGGGTCCACGCCGCAATTTGGCGACCGGCGGGGCTATCAGATGGACTATCGCTGCCCGCGCGGCGCCTGGGCCGAGGCGGCCGCGGACATCGAGGAAGGTGCCGACATCCTCATGGTCAAGCCGGCCGGGGCCTACCTGGACGTGATCGCCGACCTGCGCCGCCGGACCGATATGCCGATCGCGGCCTACCACGTCAGCGGGGAGTACGCCGCCATCAAGGCCGCCGCGGCCGCCGGCGCCCTGGACGAACGAGCCGCCGCGATGGAAATTACCACCGCCATCAAGCGGGCCGGGGCGGACCTGGTCATCACCTACTTCGCCGAGCAACTGGCCGTCTGGCTGCGGGAAGCGTGACGTTTCTCTACGCTTGTGCGGGGCGTTTGGAGGTCGACAGGAACACCACCAGCAGCACGGCCGCCAATCCAGCCAGGCCGGCCCCGATGCCGAAGGCGATCACCGGGCCGATGAACTTCCACAGGATTCCGAAGATCAGGCTCGCCGGCAGGGCCGCAAAGCCTATGGCCCCGTGATAGACGCCGTACGCCGTGCCGCGGTTCTCGGCCGGCACGAAGTCCGCGATCAAGGCCCGCTCGACGCCCTCCGTCAGGCCGTAGTACACGCCGTAGGCCGCGACCAAGGCCCAGAACTGCCAGGTCTGATGGACCACCGCGAAGCCTAGGTACACCAGGGCGTACACGGCCCAGCCGCCGACGATCAGCGGCCGCCGGCCGATGCGGTCCGACAGCATCCCGCCGGGGAAGCTGGACGCCACCTTCAGGACATGCAGCAGAATCCACAGGCCGATGAGGTCGATCATGCTCAGGCCGAAGCGCTCCCAGCCGTACAGCACGATGAACAAATCGCTGCTGTTGCCCAGGGCGAACAGGACTACGATCCCCACGAAGACGTAGAAGGGCCGCGGCAGGCGGCGCCCATCCTTGCTGGTGATTTTGGCGTCGGTGGCGGCTGGTGGCGATATCTCGCGGACCTTGCTCACCAACATGACCATGGCCGCCAAGCCCGGAATCAGGGCGATGCCGAACAGCCAGCGCAGCGCGGTGACGACGTGATGATGGTCCTGCCCGCCGGACGTGCCCCACCAGCCGGTCTTGTCGAACAGTTCGCCGCCCAGGAAGGCGTACAGGATGGCGATGGCCACCAGCGGGCCGGCGATGGCGCCGGTGTTGTCCATCGCGCGGTGGAAGCTGAACGCCAGTCCCCGGTATTCCGGAACCACCGACTGGCTGATCAGCGCGTCGCGGGGCGAGGTGCGGATGCCCTTGCCGATGCGGTCGGCGAACTTCATGACCACCACCTGCCAGCCCGCCATGGCCAGGGCCATCATCGGGCGGAAGATCGTCGATAAGCCGTAGCCGACCACGACCAGCATCTTGCGCTTGCCCAACACGTCACTCAGCCGGCCGGAAACGAGCTTCAGCAAGCTGGCGGTGGCCTCGGCCACGCCTTCCATTAGCCCCACGTAGAACGGCGCCCAGCCCAGCGGCACGATGCCGGCGATGAACACCGGAAGCAGCGGGTTCATCATCTCGCTGGAAAAATCAGTCAGCAGGCTGACCAGTCCCATCATCAGCACGTTGCCGCGAATGGCTGAGCGCCAGGTGGGACGGTTCGTCAGGGGGGACGCCAGGTCGGGGGTGGGGGAGGCGGACATTATTAATGATGGCCTTTCTAGTGGGCTCCAAGTCGTTGGCGGATGTAAGTCGCACGGGCCTCGGCGCGGGCCGGTCCGTCCAGCTCCTGCTTGAGAATCTTTTGGAGGTGCGCCGGCTGGGTCAACAGGAAAATCTCGTTGACGGTCTTGATGTCCACGTCGCGGACCAGCCCGGTCGCGATGCCCAGCCGCACCAGCGACAGCAAAAACGTGGCCTCCTGGTTGCTCATCATCCTGGCCGACCGCAGCAGGGCGAGGCTGCGCTGGATTTTGTCCTCGACGGCCTTGCCTTGCCGCTCCCGAAGGATCTGGCGGGCCTGCCGCTCGTATTCCACGAATTTGGGGATAAGCCCGCCGGCGAACTCGTCGGCAATCTGCTCCTCGCTGTGGCCCAGGGAGGTCTGGTTGGAGACCTGGAAAAAGTCGCCCAACGCCTCGGTGCCCTCGCCGTACAGGCCGCGGACCTCCAGATGGAGCTCCTTGGCCGCCCGCAGGGCTTTTTCGATCTCCCCGGCCATCTTCAGGGCCGGCAGGTGCAGCATGGCGCTGAGCCGCAGGCCCGTGCCGACGTTGGTGGGGCAGGCCGTCAGGTATCCGTAGCGGCTGTGGAAGGCGAAGTCCACGTGCTCCTCCAGCAGGTTGTCCACGCGGAGCGCGTCGGCCAGGGCTTCGGGCATTTGCAGCCCGCAGCGGAAGGCCTGGATGCGGAGGTGGTCTTCCTCGTTGACCATGACGGCCACGGTCTCCCCGGCCGCGACGGCCACGCCGCGGGGATGGTCGGCGGCCGCGTGCTCGCGAGAGATCAGGTGGCGCTCCACCAGGAGTCGGCGGTCCAGGTCCCCGGCCGCGGCGAGGTCCACGTAGAGCATGGTCGGGGCGATGCCGGCGCCCAGGAGCTCTTTTTTCAGCCGCGCCTCGACGGCCTTTTTCTGCTCCTGTGAGCAGCGCGACAGGAACGGTTCGCCGGCCAGGTTGCGGGCCAGCCGCGCCCGGCAGGAGATGACCACGTCCTCCATCGGCCCGCTGCCGCGGAGCCATTCTCCGGCCTGCTTGGTCAAGTCGGCCAGCTTCATGAGGCCTCCAACTCCTTGATCTGGTCGCGGATTCGGGCGGCCTTTTCGTAGTCCTCGGCGGCGACGGCCTTTTTGAGCTCGGCCCGCAGGCGCAGCAGGGCGTGGTGCTTTTTCTGCTCCCCGCCGCCGCGGTGGGGCACCTTGCCGACGTGCTGGCTGGCGCCGTCCTGGGCGCCTTCGATCAGCGGCAGCATCGCCCGCTCGAAGGCGTCGTAGTCGTGCGGACAGCCCAGCAGCTTCTGCTGGCGGAACTCCCCGAAGGTCAACCCGCAGACATCGCAGGCCAGCGATGCATTTTCCTGCTCGCCGGAGGTGTGCATGACGAAGTCCTCCAGCAGCTCGCTGAGAGACATCTGCGATTTGACGAACACGCCCTCGGCGGCGGCGCAACTCTGGCAGAGCTGTTTCTCGACCAGCTTGCCGTCGGTGATGTCGGTCAGCAGGACCGTGGCGGGCTTACCGCATTTTTCGCACTTGTCCATGGCTTGCAAACCTGCCTGTCCGGTAGGCAGGTTGGATTGTACCGCAACGTCGGCCGCGGCGCACAGCGATCAGGGGGATTGGGGGTACCACGTGGCCCAGCACTCCTCGGCCTCGCTGACGGCCAGGTGGTGCAGGCCGGCTCCCCCGCCCAGCCGCCGCATCAGGGCACGGGCCAGAAATTCCGCCACCCGCTCGGCCGAGGCGCCGCTGCCGGCGGCGACCAGGGCGTTGAGGTCCTTGTCCTCCAGCTCGGCCGCCACGGCCGCCAGGGCCTTTTGGGCGATCTGGAAGTCGACGACCACGCCCGTGACGGGGTCCAGCCGCTCGGATCGGAACGCGGCGATCACGTTCCAGCCGTGCTTATGCGGGGCCTCGAACGTGCCGTCGGGCAGCCGGACCGCGTGGCTGGCGGTAAAGTGGCACTCCACGGATACTTCATAAATTCCCATTAAAACATTGTAGACACCCACCAGACTGTTGCATAGACCGCCGCCGGCCCCTATAAAATCGCTTTTGCTAGAACCGGGCGAGGGAACGCCCCGTAGCATTATGTATCGCGGGCGCTTAAGCTCACTCCCGGAAAAAGTAGTAGCTTGCCACGCTTGGCTTACGTTTTAACTAAGGATAGAAGGCTCGGAGCAAAGCATGGCCCATGACATCTTGAAGGACTCCGTCGAGGCCCAGACTGGTCGGACCAGCTTACTGATCATCGGCATCCTCATCGGCGGGGTGCTGATGCTGTGTTCCTACGTGGCCGACTGGGTCTTCGCCAGCCAGACCTTTTCCACCGAAAACGGGACTTTTAATTTCTACAGCGACCTCCTGGCGGTGTTGGGGACGATCCTGCTGGGCGCGCCGATCGTCATTCACGCCGCCCGCGCCCTGTGGCACGGCGAGGCTAACATGGACGAGCTGGTGGCCCTGTCGGTGTTTGCCGCCGTGGCCGCCAAAGACTACAAAGCCGCCGGCGCGGTGGCGTTTTTCCTGCTGCTGGCCAACCTCATCGAGACCCGCACGGCCCTGGGCGCCCGGGCGAGCATCGAAAGCCTGGTGCGCCTGTCGCCCAAAAAGGCCCACCGCCTGACCGATGGGCGGGAAGAGCTGGTGGACCCCCAGGCCCTGACTCCTGGCGACATCGTTCGCGTCCGGCCGGGCGACAACATCCCCGCCGACGGCGAAGTCGTCTTGGGGCAGTCCTCCGTGAACGAGGCCAACGTCACGGGCGAATCCCTGCCGGTGGAGAAGGCGGTGGGGGACGAGGTGTTCTCCGGCACCAACAACCTGGCCGGGGCGATCGACGTGAAGGTCACCCGCGCCGGCGACGACACCACGCTGGGCAAGGTGCGAAAGCTCATTCTCCAAGCCGAGGGCACGCGCATCCCCATCATGCGGCTGATCAACCGCTACGCCGGCTACTACACGCCGACCATCCTGATGCTGGCCGGGGCGGTGTGGTTTTTTACGCATGACTGGGCACGCGTGGTCACGATGCTGGTGGTGGCCTGCCCCTGCGCGCTGGTGCTGGCCGTGCCGACGGCCATGGTGGCGGCCCTGTCGTGCGCCGCCAGGCTGGGCATCCTGGTCAAGGACGTCTCCACCATCGAGCTGGCCAAGACCATCACGGCCTTCGTGTTCGACAAAACCGGCACGCTGACGACCGGCGAGCTGTCCATGACGCAGATGGGCCCGGCCGAGGGCGTCGACGCGGCGGAACTGCTTTCGGCGGCGGCCTCGGCCGAGCATCTGTCCAAGCACCCGGTGGCCCGGGCCGTCGTGGCCAAGGCCGCCGAGGCTCAGGTGGAGATCGACACGCCCTCGGACTTTCAGGAAGTCCCCGGCCGCGGCGTGCGGGCGCACATCGACGGCCGGACCATCCTGGTCGGCCGCAGCACCTGGCTGACCGAGCAGGGCGTCGCGCGCGAGGCGATGATCAATCCCAAATACCCCGAGCCGGAAGGCCTCAGCACGCTGCACGTGGTGTCCGACGGGCGCGTGCTGGGCTGGATCGGCCTGGAAGACCGCACTCGCCGCGAGGCCCGGGCGGCGCTGGATGAGCTGCGGCAGTTGGGCATCAGCAAGCTGGTGATGGTGACGGGCGACCGCTGGTCGGTCGCGCGTCGCGTGGCCGGCGAGATGGGCGCCACCGAGGTGCAGGCCGAGGTGCTGCCCGCCGACAAGCTGGACCTGGTGGCCGCGCTGAAGGCCGCCGGGTACCGCGTGGCCGTGGTGGGCGACGGCGTGAACGACGCCCCGGCCCTGGCCGCCGGCGACGTGTCCATCGCGATGGGCGCCGCCGGCAGCGACGTGGCCATCAACTCCGCCACCATCGCGCTGATGAATAACGACCTGGGCCGGCTGCCGTTTCTGGTCCGCCTCAGCCGGCGGACCACCGCCGTGATCCATCAGAATTTACTGTTCGGCGTGACGTTTATCGTGGCGTTTGAAATCCTGGCCGGGATGGGATGGATTCGGCCGGTGGTCGGGGCCTTGCTGCACATGGTGGCGGCGACGTTCGTGATCTTCAACAGCGCCCGCATCGTGCGGTTCGGCGAGGAGCTGCACCGGCTGGCTCCCTCGGCGGCCCCGCCGACCATGCCGCGACTGGAGGCCGTGCCAGCGACGTAGTGTTCAGCAAGGCCTGCCTGCCGGCAGGCAGGCCTGCCTACCGGTAGGCAGGTTCAGCGCGGAGCAACGGATTGCGTGAAGAAATGATGTCGAGTTTTAGGCAACAGCAGAATGAGCAGCACCGCTGCGGCGAGGACGGCGGTCAAAGCCGTCTGGGATCGCTGGATCGGCAGCCACGGCCATTGGCCGTAGGTCAGCCAGGCGGCCAGGCCGGCGGCGGCTACGACAATCGAGACGGCCAGCAAGACGCCGTAGCTCCACTTCACGCCGCGTGCGAACAAGGTCCACAAAATCCAGGCCCCAGCTGCGACGACCACGGCCGCGGATCGAACAACCAGGGCCTCCGGCGTGCGGAAGGCCGCCGTGGCCATGACGGTCACGACAGCCCACAACACGATGGCCAGGGCGGCCATGCGACCGGCCCAGGCCAGCAGGTTCACGGTCGCAGGCAGCGAGGCCGACGCGGTGGCCGCCTCCAGCGAGCGCCGCTGGAACAAGGCCGCCGCCACGGCCAGCACGCCCCCGATGTACAGCGCGCCATAGGCCGTCGCCCAGACGATGTAATCGGCGGGAATGGCCTTCTCGCGCACCAGGGCGTCTTGCACGTCGAACAGGCGAAGATTGGGGACCAGCCAGCCCAGGACCTTCACGGCGGGATTGGTTCCCTCGGAAGCGAACAAATACGGATGCAGGTAGCCCACCACCAGGACGCCGCCGCAGATCAGCAGTGTCATGACCTGGCCCAGCCGCGTGCTGGCCGCCACGGCCACGGCGGTGAAGACCATCACGGACAGGAACGTCATCAGGATGCCGGCGGGAAGTTGCCGGGGGATCTCAGCGCCGAAGGGAACGATCGTCCAGCCCTTGCCGACGAAGCCGATGACCGCCGCCGCCAGCGTCAGCAGCAGCAGGCTGGCGAATACCCCGGCCGAGGTGAACGTCCATCCGAACAGCAGGTTGCCCAGCATGGCGATCAGGATGGCGGCGCCAAACGCGGAAAGGCCCAGCACGAGCACCGGCCAGTCGAGGACGTTGGTGGCGTTGGACATCACGCCGTGCCGCACGGTCATCAGGAACACCAGCGTCGCCAGGTAGTACGCCACCGCGACGGCTGCCGCGACGCCCGCGAACTTGCCGGCCACGAACGTGGCGCGGGAGACGGGCTTGGAGATCACCGTCAGCGCCGTGCGGTCCTCGATTTCCCGGCTCAAGGCCGCCGAGGCGCTGAAGGCCGCCATCAGCAGCCCCGACACCAGCAGCGTGCTGATGCCCAGGTCCAGGAGCATCTTCTGGTCGCTGGCGCGGTAGTTGGCGTCGGGGTCCATGGTCCAGCCGGCCAGCGGCACGCTCAACACCAGCACGCCGAAGGTCACCAGGATCAGCACCACCGTGATTGGTTGACGGATCGTTTGGATGAACGTGTTCGCCGCGATGGCCAAAAATCGGGTCATGGGTGTTTCCACAAGTCTTGGTTTGACTTAATTTCTACGGGCCCCGGCGCGCCGGAGTTGTCCGTGGGCCGGTGGATTGTAGCGCGGCGGGGTCGGTGTTGGCAAGATCGGCCGATCCGCACCGCCGCGACGATTGAATTTTTCGACCGGGAGAAACAGCTGAGATGAACGAAGCCAGACACGGAAAGAACGTTGCCATCGCCGGGGCGGTGCTCCAGGCGATCTTCACGGCCGTGATGGTGGGGATCTTCCTGGTGGTCAAGTCGCAGGCGGCGCTGTCGTGCCTGGTATTCCTGGCCGGCGGGGTGGGCGTGTGGCTGATGGTTGCGTTGTTGTTCTACGTCCGCCAGATGGAGCGCCGCGAGGCCAAGGAGATGGAGGAGATCGCCGCAGCCGCCAAGGCCGGCACGATCTTCGAGGAAGACACCGCCCAGCTTCGTCCCGCCGCGGCGCGGCTGGCCTGGACCGAAAAATGGGTCGTGCCCGTCTTTACCTTCCTGTGGGCGGGCTACCACGCGGCCTTGGGCGTGTGGATCGCCCGCGGCGCGGTGGCGGTTTTGAGGCAGGAATGGGGCCAGCCGGCGGCGGCAACCCCCGGCGCGGCCCAGGCGATGCTGTTCGCCACGTTGATCGCCTTCGTGGGCTTCCTGTTCAGCCGCTGGTCGCTGGGGATGGCCGGCGAGAACGCGTACCGTCCGTTGCGGGCGGCCGGCAGCTACCTGTTCGTCAACGTCCTGGCCATCGCCGCGACGGCCGGGGCCATGCTGGCCGCCTATCAGAGCTACGCCCAGGTGGACCTGGCCGTGGCCGCGGTCGTGCCGCTGGTCCAGATCGTCCTGGCGGCCGAGCTGGTGCTGAGCCTCCTGCTGGATTTCTACCGCCCGCGCATGGCCGAGCAGGAGGAGCGTTACAGCTTCGACTCCCGCTTGTTCAACTTCGTCGCCGAGCCCGGCCGCATCGGCCACTCCATCGCCGAAGCCCTGAACTACCAGTTCGGCTTCGAGGTCTCCAAGACCTGGTTCTACCAGCTCCTCAGCCGGGCGTTCGTGCCGCTTCTGATCGTGGGCGCCGCCGTGATGTTCGCCATGACCTCCGTGGTCATCGTCGAGCAGGGCCAGCGGGTCGTCGTGCTGCACTGGGGCCGGCCGGACCAAACCCATCCGCCGCTTTCACCCGGCCTGCACTTCAAGTGGCCCTGGCCGGTCGACACCGTGCGGCGATTCGACGTGGCCACCATCCATGAGGTAATCCTGGGCACCGGACGGGAGCGCACCGAACAGGAGCGCCAGGGGGCGATCGTTCAAACGGGAACCTTCAAAGGCCGCGAACTGTACCTGTGGACCTCCGAACACGGGGCCCGGCAGGAGAACGACTTCCTGGTCGCCGTTCCGCCCGACGTCTATCGCACCGCCGGAGAGGACCATCGTCCGCCGGTGAGCATCATCAAGCTGGTCGTGCCCGTGCAATACGTCATCACCGACGTCTATAAATACGGCTTCAAGGTCGCCAACCCCGAAACGCTGCTGGAGGACGAGGCCTATCGGCAGATGGTCAGCTACTGCGCCAGCGCCACGCTGGATTCCCCCGTGGGCCTCCAGCAAGCCGACCGTCCCGAGGCCATCATGACCTACGGCAGCACCCGGGCCGCCGGGGAACTTCAGAAACGCATCCAGGCCGCGATGGACAAGCTGGACCTGGGCGTGAAGATCGTTTACGTGGGCCTCTCGGCCGTGCACCCCCCGGCCGACGCGGCGGCGGCGTTTGAGGACGTGCTCAAGGCCGAACGCCAAGCCGACAAGACGCGCTATGAGGCCGAGGCCGCGGCCAATGAAACGCTCGCCCAGGTGGCCGGAGACCCCATGGCGGCGTTGAAACTGGCGCTGGCCATTCGCACGCTGGAGGAGCTGGAAGGGCTGTTCCACCTGCGCGACAAGCCCGCCGACTATCAAAAGACGCTGGGCGAGTACATCCGCCTGGCGGAGAACGATCTGAGCAGCCTGGACGAGGAACTGGCCCGCGACCGGCTACTGGGCCAGCAGATTTCCTCCAAGCTCCAGCTCCGTCAGGACCATCAGGATCACCTCCTGTTGCTGCGCCGGCTGGAAAAGTGGACGGACGTGGACTATTCGGTCCTGATGGCCGACGCCCGCCACCGCGCCGACGAGCTGTTCGACCAGGCCAGCGGCCAGCCCGCGGCGCTGGTAGCCCAGGCCGTCGATTACCGCTGGACGCGCGAGTTGGCCGAGCAGTCCCGCGCCACCGCCTTCAGCCGCGAATTACTGGCCTACCAGGCCAGCCCCAACATCTACATGCTGGACCGCTGGCTGGACGTGTGGGACCAGGTCCTGCCCGGCATCACCAAGTACGTCCTGGGCGTGGACCGCGACAAGATTGAAATCTGGCTGAATTTGGAGCGCACCCCCGGCGTGCTGGAAGGCGCGCTGCCGATGACGCCGGAAACGAAGAAATGAACTGACGGGCCCGCCGACGGGCGGGCGGACGAAAAAACCGCAGAGGAATGCAACGATGAAGAAGCATTATGGAATGTTCCTGCTGGCCTTGCTGGTCGTGGTGCTGCTGCTGGGCAGCACCGTGGCCTATCAGGTGGACTTCAGCGAATACGCCCTGATCAAGACCTTCGGGCAGACCACCGCTCAGATCGACGGCAATCAGCAGGCGGGCTTGAAGTTCAAGTGGCCCTGGCCGGTGCAGCGGCTGGTCCGCTACGACGCGCGGACGTTCGTCTTCGAGGACACCTCCAGCGAGGTGGCCACCCGCGACAAGCAGAACCTGCTGGTCACGATGTACTGCGCCTGGCGGATCAACAAGCCGGCCCTGTTCAACCAGACCATTACCACCGTCGCCGCGGCCCAGGACCGCCTGCGCGACCTGGTCCGCAGCGCCAAGAAGGACGTCGTGGGCCGGCACAACATGGAAGACCTGATCAACACCGATCCGGCCAAGATGCAGATTCCTCAGATCGAGGAGCAGATCCTCCAAGCCGTCCGCCAACAGGCGATGGACAACTACGGCATCGAGGTCATCCGCGTGGGCATCAAGAGCCTGGGACTGCCCAAAGAGGTGACCACGGTGGTCATCGAGGCCATGAAGGAAGAGCGCCAGCGCGACGTGCGCAAATTTGAGGCCGCCGGCGAGGCCCAGGCGACGGCCATCCGCGAGCGGGCCAAGGCCGCCAGCGGGCAGATTCTGGCGTTCGCCGACCGCAAGGCCGCCGAAATCCGCAGCGAGGGCGACCGCGCCGCCGCGACGTATTACAAAGAGTTCGCCCGCAACGAGCGGTTCAGCATGTTCCTGCGTTCGCTGGAATCGCTCAAGACCGAGTTGCAATCCAAGGCCGTGATCCTTCTGGACGGTTCGGAACTGCCGGCGGTGGAGTTCTTCCGCACCGGCCCGTCGACCAAGCGCTTCTCCAGTATCCCGCCGGGGGCGCCGGAACAGACCAAGTAGCGCGGAGCCACGATACTTATGGGACTTTTAGACCATCATCATCACCATCACGCCCACGAGGAGCCTGGAGGAGTCGTGCCCTCCGGGCCGACGAACCCCGCCTCCCAAAGCCTGGCCGAGGCGCTGCGGGTGAGTTTCCGCCTGCTGTCGGTCATTATGGTAGTGGTGCTGTTCTTCTACGTGCTCACCGGCGTCAAGAGCATCGAGAGCTCGCAGGTGGGCGTCAAGAAGGTGTTCGGGCGGGTCGTGGAAGTGGTCGAGCCGGGGCTGGCGTACACCTGGCCGTTCCCCATCGGCAGCATCGACGTCGTCAGCATTCGGGAAGAAACGCTGCCGATCGACGACTTCTGGATGTTCGAAACGCCGCAACAGAAGTCTCAAGACCTGCTCAGCCGCGAGGTGACCTTCGCCGGCCTGGACCCCGCCCGCGACGGGGCGCTGCTGACGGGCGACCGCAACCTCCTGCACGTGCAGTTGAAGTGCCAGTATCGCATCGCCAAACCCCTGGATTTCCTGAACAATATCGCCGGCAGTGAAACGGCGATCGGCGACGTGATCCGCTCGGCCGTGTGTCACGCGGCCATTCGCGCCGCGGCCGTCCAAACGGCGGATGGATTGCAGCGGACGGCAGGGATGACCTTCGCCTCCGCCGTGCGGGCCGGCGCGCAGGACGAGTTGGACGCCTTCGGCAGCGGGATCGAGGTGACCAACGTTCTGGTGGTCCGTTCCACCTGGCCGATGGGCGCCTTGCAAGCCTACGTCGAGGCGCAAAACGCCGTCAGCAAGGCCGAGCAGACCAAGAACGCCGCCCGCGCCGAGGCTGAAAAGCAGCTCAATAACGCCGTCGGGTCCAGCTACCGCACGCTGGTGGGCGACGTGGGCGGCGCGTCGGCGACGTCGGGGCCGACTTCCCGGCCCGCCGAGGAGAACCTGATCGCTCAATACGCCGCCGCGATGGCCGCGGGCGACCAGGCCGCTTCCGCGGCGCTGCTGGCGAAGATCGACGACGTGCTCCGCAGCCACGACACCGGCGGCCAGGCTGCTCGAATCATCGCCGAGGCCGAAGCCTATCGCACCACGACCATCCAACGCATCACGGCGAGGGTCCAGCGATTCCGCGAGCTCCTGCCGGCTTACGAGAAAACCCCCGATATGTTGCTCCAACGCCTCTGGACCGACGTTCGCGAGTCGATCCTGAACTCGCCCACCGTCGAGAAGTTCTACCTCACCTTCGGCCCCGACAAGACGATGGTGAAAATCAATCAGGATCCCAACGTACTCGCCGAGATCCAACGGGCGTTGAAGGCCAAGGACGAAGAGAAATCCAAGGAATAGCCCCCTGGCCGCCCGCCGCGGCGCAGGGGCGGAAGACCCGGAAGTCATCATGGCTGAAACGAACGGCGCCGTCGTCGCGACCCGCAGGCTCACGAAGGTCTTTCGCGACTTTTGGCTTCGCGAAAAAGTGACCGCCGTGGCCGACCTGAACCTGGACATCCGTCCCGGGGAGGTCTTCGGGTTGCTCGGGCCCAATGGCTCGGGCAAGAGCACGACCATCAAGATGATCCTGGGGCTGCTGTTCCCCACGCGGGGGACGATCTCCGTCTTCGGGCGGCTGCCGACGGACGTGGCCATCAAGAGCCGCATCGGCTTCCTGCCGGAGGAATCGTATCTGTATCCCTTCCTGGACGCGCGGGAAACGCTGGACTTCTACGGGCGCCTCTTCCGCCAGCCGCGACGCCAGCGACATCGGCGGATCGACATGCTGCTGGAGATGGTGGGGCTGGGCAGCGTGGCCTATCGGCGGGTGGGGGAGTATTCCAAGGGCATGCAGCGACGGATCGGGCTGGCCCAGGCGCTGATCAACGACCCAGACCTGCTGATCCTGGATGAGCCCACCAGCGGCATGGACCCCATCGGCACGCGACAATTCAAGGACCTCATCGAGACGCTGGGGCTGCGCGGCAAGACGGTGATCCTCTCCAGCCACCTCCTGGCCGACGTGGAGGACGTCTGCGACCGCGTGTGCATCCTCTACGGCGGCCGCCAGCGGGCCGAAGGCGACATCGCCGACCTGTTGGTCCGCCGCGGCCTGACGCAAATTACCACGCAACAACTCGACGAGCCGACTCTGGAAGCCCTCCGTCGCCAACTGGCCGCCGCGGGCAAAACCATCGTGGACGTGACCTCCCCGCACGACAAGCTGGAGTCACTGTTCCTTCGGATCGTGCAAGAGGCCCAGGACCAGCGCCTGGCCACCGGCGGGGCCCTGGCCGGCGGGCGGATGGCGGAATTTCTGCGCGGCCAGGCGCCGGAAGGCAGGGGAGAAAAGATACTCCAGCAACTCGTCGCCGCCGCCGAAGTCTCGCCGCCCGCCGCCGGGGCCGCGCCGCAGGCGCCCTCCTCCGCCCCCTCACCGTCGCAGACCCGGCAATCCGTGCTGGAGGAACTGCTGGGCAAGGACAAAGACCAAGGCCGGGGGCCAGGTCAGGGCCGGGGCAAAAAAACCCCGCCCTCCCAGGAGCCTTAGCGATGCGCCGCATCTGGGCCGTAACGCGACAGACCTTCGCCCAGTGCCTGCGGATGAAGGTGGCCGCGGCCTTCATCATCCTGCTGGGCGTGACGCTGGCCATTTTGCCGGTGACGATGAAGGGTGACGGCACGCTGGCCGGGCGAATCCGCACGTTGCTTTCCTACGGCTGCGGCATGACGGC
>JBEKZI010000057.1:0-14200 GCA_049510055.1 Phycisphaerae bacterium
CCACCGAGGCCGTCACTACCAGCACTCGCGGAGGCCGGCCGGCCCGGCCGTTTCCCACCAAATCGTCGGTAGAACGCATAGACTCCATAGTCTGCCGAGCGGCGGGCGCCGCGCCAAGGGGCCAGAATAATCGAGCCGCCTGGTCCCAAAGCCCCCTTCGCCGCCGGCGGCTAAGGTTGGCCGGCCTGGGCGGAGCGGTTCGCGGCGGCCAGCGTGGCCAGGTATTCCTCCGCCAAGGATTTCCACGGGCTGGGGCCGGCGGCCTGAATGGCCCTGAAATAATCTTCCGCCTTGTGCAGGTTTTCCACCAGCGGCAGGGCCGGCGCCCCCGCCGTTTGCAGGACCAACCGTCCCAGCTCGTAATTGGCCTCGATGGCGGCCGGGGAGCCTTTTCGGGAGGCGAGGAGGATCAGCATTTCCGCCCGCTCGTAGGGGTTGGGGCAGGCCAGCGCCACCGCCAGCTTGAGGTGGTCCCCCATGTGCGTGTGCTCGTAGGTGCCTGCCAGCTCGCTGAGGCGATCGAGGTAATGCGCGTCGCACGGATTGCAGTTCAGGTAGGCGGCCAGCGCCTCGGCCGAGGGCACGTCGTTGAGCACGTCGTCGGAATCCATCAGCCACAGCAGCTTGCCAGCGGCAAAGGCCGCCTCGGCATAGTAGCGCTCCGCGGGAACCGAGGGAGTCGGGGCGAACACGTCCGTGATCGACTTTACGGCCGCCGGCGCCGCCGCGACGGTCTGGCCGGCCAGCTTCCCCTGCGCCCGCACGAGGTAGGCGTAGGCCTGGCGGACCTCGCCGCGCCGCATGGCCAGCTCTCCCAGCCGCCAGTACGCCACGCCGGCCTGCGGCGAGGCGCCGTACTCGCCCGCCAACCGCTCCCACAGCGCCGCCGAGGCCTGGAGGGGATAGGCGGCGCTGTACTTGACCAGGCCGACCTGCAAGGCGGGGCCGTCCACCTGAAGGCTGGCGGCCTGGGCCGCCACCCACAACACCGCCGGCGCCCGCTCGCTGGCGGGATAGCGGCTGACGAAGCTCAGGCAGCAGTCGATCACCTGCCGCTGAAGGCGATGGAGGTATGGATCGTCGAACCTTTCGGCGTGATTCTGCCGCTTCCACGTTTCAAGCGCCTCCGGCTCAAAGACGGCGTCACCGGCGGCCAGGTTCTCGGTGACCAGGGCGTATTCCAGCTCGTCCGTTCCCACCTGGGTGTAAAAAATCGTCACGGCCCCGGCCAGAAGCAAAAGCAGCACAGGCCAGGCGACGTCCGGCTTGAAGCCCACCAATCGCGACAACCCCAGCACCGCCGCCGACGCCAGCACGGCCACGACGACGGCCAGGACGAACGGCCCCGCCAACACCAGACGCTGAAGCGGCTGAACCGCGGCGGTGTCCGCCCCGAAGAACGCAAAGAAGTACAGGTACACGCCGGCCGGCACGAACCCCAGCACCGTCGCTAGAAAGGGCAGGTCGCTCCGCAGGCGCGTCCGGCTTGCCAGCAGGCATCCGAACGCCAGCACCACGGCCAGCACCGGCGCGCGGCCGACAACGGCGACGACGACCACGAACGGCACCGCCAGGGCCAGGCGGTACAGCACCGAGACGACGATCGGCGTCATGAGGATCACGCCCAAAAGCCCCCCGGCGACCAGAATCAGCCAGGGATTCGTAAAGATGCTCAGGGGGTGAAGCAGCATCTCCCCCAGCGGCGTCGCCAGGTCGCGCCGGTAGGCGTGCAGCGAGAAGTCCAGCCATTGCCCCGTGGCCAGGTATTGCCAGAACGCGTTGGCAACGATGAAGACGGCCAGGTTCACCGCCACAAAGAAACCCGTGCGGAGCGGGCTGGCCTCCTGAAGCAGAGGCACGGCGCCCCGATGGTGATTGTAGCCGGTGTCCGGTTGTTGGGCCATGGATCGATCCTGGGCCGCGGGGAGGCGGTTTGAAAGGTTATTCTACCCATCCCGCCGGGCGGCGCGAAGCGCACCGCCAGCCGCCGGCGGTTGGCGTCTTATGGGTGGGAGGCCAGCCACAGACGGTAAAAAATATTGTTCTTCAGGAAGATGATGAACAGCGATTCGTTGGGATACACGAAGGTCACGGACTCGTCGTGCATCTGGCCGCCCTCGATGCGGGCCTTGACCTTCAGCAGCGGAATCCGCCCTTGGCGGTACGTGTGGTTCCACTCGGCCGACTGGGGCGTGCCCAGCAGGATCAGGCCGATCTCGTAGCGGCCGATGTTGTTGGGGTCCGTCGTGCCCTCGATGTAGATGTCGTACGTCTGGCCGGAGAACACCATGTCGTTGATGGCCGTGCCGTTGGGCTCGTAGGCGGCGAAGGCCGTCATCTTGTTGTAGCGGTAGTGCGTCAGGTTCAATCCCGGGAAGATCCGCGTGACGAAGCCCGGCACGGCCCGGCCGGCCAGCAGGCCGTCGGTGGCCACGGTCTTGGCCGAGCCATCCGGCCAGACCGGCGCCGACGGATCCATCGCCTGGGCCACCACCTGCCGCAGCGACATCGTGACGTTCTCCGTGCGGCTGAACAGACCGTACATCATGTTGCCGGGAAATTGCTTGGCCAGTTGGGGCTGGATGCTCTCGTCGGCCATCAGCTCGCGCACTTGGCGGTAGACGATGATCTTCGGAGCGTCCTCAGCCAGGTTGAGCTGATAGCGGCTGGTGATGATTCCGCCCTTGAGGGCTGCCGCCGCCGTCAGCTGGACTTGCTTGTCTTCAATGGAAAGTTTCGCCTCGAAGCTGCGGGAAAGATAGCTGCGATCCACTGTGGCGTCGTACACGTGGTAGCGGTCGATGCTGATTCGGCCTTGCAGCGCCACGGCCGCCAAGGCCGTTCGAATGGACTCGATGAGGCGATCGGCCCGGCCGGCCAGGGCGCTGCGATCCGGTTGAGAAGACGCCGCTTGAGAAATCGCCGGTTGAGAGGCCGCCGGCTGAGAAGCGGCTGCTTCTTTGGGCGCCTCGACGCGCCCCAGCCGCCGCACGGCGCCGATCCAGTCAGCCAGGTCCTTGTCGTCAAGCTCCTGGACCAGGAAGTGGAAACTGCCCGCCGTCTCGCCGGGCAGGTCGCTCAGGTCAGCAATCAGCCAGCCGTGGTTGTCTCCCACGCGCAGTTCCAAGCCGTCGGTCGCCAGGTGGCCGATCCTGAAACTGCCGTCCGCCGAACCCGGCGGGACGCCGACATCCTCCACCGTGACCACCCCGCCGGCGGCGACGTTCTTGCCGGCGATCCAGCCCCGCAACTCATCCAGGTGCAGTTCCACCCGCCTCAAGGAAGAAACAACGTCGTCCGACGACAACGACCGCCAGCCTCGGATCGTCGCCGACCCGCGCCCCTGGATCCATTCGTCTCCCGACGTCAGGCGGGCCTTTTCCCATGCGATGTCCAGGTCGCCCCGACCGCGTTTCGTCCATCGGCTGGTCCATTCGACCACCAGCGGCGTGTCGGGGGTCTTGATCCGCTGGGGCGAATCGGCGGAGACGTACTCAATGCCGCCGGCGTCGCAACGCACCTGGCTGTCCAGCGTGGATCCTTTCCATTGGGCCGAGGCGGTCAGGCGAGCCTGCCCACCCAGGTGCGCCTCGCCGAGCCGCCGGGCCAGAAGGGGCACATCCGCCGGCAGGCGGTGGGCGTCGTGAATCCTCGCGTCCACGGTCGCCCGGCCGGCGGACTCGTTGCCGTCGGCCCACATGGCAGTCGCCGAGATCTCGGCCGCCTCCAAGGCGCCCTGCAAGGCCAGGCGATTCCTCTCCTGCGGCGGCAGATCCCAGTCGCGGGTAATGCGGACCTGCACGGCAGCCTTGCGGCCCGGCGCCTTGGCCAAGAACTGCCCGGCCGCCAAGGTCGCCTGATCCATCGACGCGTCGATCCGGCCTTCCACCCGCCGGGGGAAGGCCTGAAGCTCGAATTCGCCCGCCATCCGCCCGGCGGCGTTGACGCCCCAGGACTTCAGCACCGGCAGGCAGGCGGCCAGGGATTCCAGCGCCTGCGTCTCGAACTGCCCGCCAAGCACCGTCGCCGGCGGCTGAGACAACGCGTCGCCTTCCGTCCGCGACAGCACACCCCGATCCACCGACAGCCGGCCGGTGCCGACCGCCAGCTCGGCGTTCAAATCCCGCACGACGCCGGCCTCGGCGTCGACCGTCCCGGCCAGATCCAGCACGACGGCGGTCGCCTCCGGCTGGCGGAACGCCTCGCCGATGCTCAGACGGGCGTCCGACCCGGCCTCGGCGCGGGCGTGAAGGCGCGGTAGTCCGGTGTGCTCCAGGAACCATCGGCCGGTCACCGGCCCCTGGGCGGCAACCGACGTCGCGACACCCACCCCGGCCAGGGCGTCGTTGAGCGCGTCCCAATCGGCCAACTCCCATTCGCCGCTGCAATCCGACGAGGCAATCTGGTTCAAGACGGCTGACCATGCGTTGCCGCTCCAGGTCTCTGGCGAGACGAGTTGGCGGACATCGCCGAGGGTGCCGACGGCCTTGAGGCGGTTGTCGCCCAGGTTGGCTTCGGCGTGTTCCACGCGAAACTGCCAGCTCCGGCGGTCCAGAGAACCCTTCAGACCGATGGCCATCGCCCTCCCGGCGGGCTTGACGAGCCGCCCGGATCGCCGCAGGACGGTGGCGGCGACGTCGGCGGAGGCGTCCAGGTCCAGGCGGGCGCCGTCGTAGCGGCTGGCGAGGCGGACCGCCACGGGCCCTTGGACCTCCATGCCGGCCGGCAGTTCCGCTTTGCCGCTCAGCAGCGCCGCCAATTCGCCCGGGCGAAGCCGGCCGCTGACGTTCAGGCTCCGCAGCGCCTCCCATCGCCCCTCCAGCAGGCTGGCTGAAAGTTCCGCGTCGCCGACCAGGTCGGCACCGGGCAGGTGAGCCTCGAACCGCTGAATGCAAACGCGGTCGGTGATCGGGTCCAGCGAGGCCACCAGGTTCAGGCCGCCTTTGTCCACCGTCGGCAGCGGCGGCCCCTCCTGCGGCTGGACCACCAGCTTGCTGACCGACACGTTGACGCTGAACTGGCCGATCACGCCCTGGTTGTCGATGTGCAGTTCCGCCCATCCTTCCGCCTGGCCGGCGCACTTTCGCAAGGGCAGCGACGGCAGCAGGTACGACAGCGGCAACTGACCCATGTCCAGGTTCGTGAACCCCAGCGACGCCACGGCCACCGTCTGCTCCCCGGCGCTGTGGCTGAGGTGAAAGCGAATGGCGGCGGGCTGGCCCTGCTGCTCCAGGGTGGCGGACAGGCTGATCTCCCCGCCCCCCCGGCCGGCGGTGGTCTTGAGGACCATCTCCGCCATCGTCAGGTGGAGGAACTCCTGGGGGTTCCCGCTTTTGGTAAATGTCGCCGAGGCTTGGCGAACGGCCATGCGCGGGGCGATGGGGTCAGCGGACAGCCCACCCAGCGAGGCGACGTTCCATCGCCCGGAGGCGTCCGATTCCACCCGCAGGTGCAGGCCGCCGACATCGAGCCGGTCCAGCCGGCCCGTGAACAGATACCGGACCGGCGAAAGGTCCGCCTCGACGTAATCGATCTGCACCATCGGGGCGGAGGAAAAACCGTCCGGGGAGGAAACCGTCACGCCGCCCAACCGCACGCCGCCGAACCAGCCCAGCGACAGGCTACCGATGCGCACCGGCAGGCGGAGCTGCTCCGTCATCCGCTCGGCCAGGCGCCGGCGGAGGTAATCCTTCGGCGCCCACCACGGCAGCGCCGCGTAGACCGCGACCAGCAGGCCCGCGGCCGACAGGACGCAGAAAAGCGCCCGCCGCCCCCGCCGTGTGCGCTGTTTTGGGATTATCTGCTGAGGCATACGCCTGCGCTTTGGCCGCAGTTCCGCGGGCCGGGTTGGGGTTTTTTACACATTACACGTTGAAACGGAAATTGATCACGTCTCCATCCCGCACGAGGTAGTCCTTACCCTCCAGGCGGATTTTTCCCGCGGCCCGGGCGGCCTTCATGTCGCCGGCGGCGCGAAGATCGTCGAAGGCGACCGTCTCGGCGCGGATAAACCCGCGGGCGATGTCGCTGTGGATCGCCCTAGCCGCCGTGACCGCGTCGGTGCCGGCCGGAACCGTCCAGGCGCGGCATTCGTCTTCCCCGATCGTCAGGAAACTGATCAGGTCCATCCGCCGGTAGCAGGCGCGAACGAACCGGTCCGCGGCGGAGGCCTTCAGCCCCAGGCCGGCCATGAACTCCCGGCGGTCCGGCGGGGCCAGCTGCGACAGCTCCGCCTCAATCTTGGCCGACAGCGACAGGCACGGCAGGCCGCACAGTTCGGCGGGCCCTTCGCCGGCCAGCGACTGCTCGTCGCAATTCAGCACCGCCAGGGCGGGCTTGTGCGTCAGGAAGGCGAAGCTGCGGACGGCCTTGGCCTCCTCGGCGGAAGCGACGGCCTCCGCCACCGGCTCGTCCTGTTCCAATGTTTTCTGAAGGCGCTGCATCAGCTCCAGTTCCTTGGCCTCTTCCTTGGCCTTGGCGCCGCTTTTTCGCAAGACGGCCTGGAGCTTGTCGATCCGGGCGGCGACCTGCTCCAAGTCGGCGAAGATCATCTCCGCCAGCAGCTCGCCCACATCGGCTTGGGGATCGATCCGATTGCGATAAGGCGGAACGGCCGCGGCGGCGAAGGAGCGAACGACGAAGACCAGCATGTCACTCTGCCGCAGGACCGTCCAGTGGGTCTTGGCCCGTGTCCGCCCGGCCTCGTCCGTCAGGTCCAAGCCTGGAATGTCCAGGAGCTCCAGCTCCGCGAGCGTGGATTTTTTGGGCTGGTAGTGTTCCGTCAGCCACGTCAGGCGCTCGTCGGGAACCTTGACCACGGCCAGGTGAGGCTGGTCGGGGCGGTGCAGGTCTACGTGCGACCCGCCGGCCTGGGCCACGGCTGCAAAAAGCGACGACTTGCCGGACTGGCTCGGTCCCACCATCGCGACGCGCATCGGTGACCTCATGATGGGGCGAGGGACTTTTTCTTTCAAAAAACCCTCGCCGGATTTCTTTGGCAAAAATGGCGAAACTGGCGAAATCGGCGAAATTCGCCGGAGGCTAGACGGCCGGACGACTTTGGTTTACCACGCCGCCGGAGGGAATCAAACCCCCCAAGGCTGGACCGGCCCGCGCCTATGGGCGTCGATCAGGCCGGCTAGGGTGACGGTCTGGCGCTGAGCGGCGGCGATTTCCTCGCGGCCGGGCCGGAATCCGCCCCATCGGGCGCGGTAGTACAGTTCCACAAGCTCCATCAAAGGAGCGGCGGGAAGGTGTAGGACCTCGGCCGCCTGCCGGGCCGTCTGCCGGGCGGTGCGGTCGTGCCGGACGCTTGGCCCCATGGACTCCAGGCGGTCCAGAAACGCCGGAATGAACGCCAAGGCGCCCCAGGGCCGCACGGCCAGGGCGACGGCCGCTTCCCGGCGCGAATGCCTGTGGCGGCGGATGCGAAGCAGCAGGATGGCCTCCAGCACCGTCGCCGCGATGCCCAACGCCACGGCCGTCCGCGCCATGGCCTGGTCGATCACGCCGTGAACGAGCATGTTGACGAACCCCTGACCGATCGCCCGGCCGATGCCCCGCACGAAAACCCACGCCCGCCGCGATCCGCGGGAAATTTCGTTCCACAGCCTCCGCTGGGAGACCAGGTCGTACCCGACGACCTTGTTGTACCACTGGAAGTTCCACTGGCTGATCAACTCATCCGCTTTCAGCCACCAGCTTCGACCGCTGGCCGGCCCTACGCCGGCCGGCGTGGCGTCCACCGTCACCCAGCCGACGTCGGCTACGTACACCTCGGTCCAGGCGTGGGCGTCCCGTTCCCGCACCACGTAATACTTCTCCGCAGCGCTGTACTCGCTGACCAGGAAGCCCGTCACCAGCCGGGCGGGCACGTCCAGCGCGCAGCACATCACCGTCAGGGCCGAGGCGAAGTATTCGCAGTTGCCATGATTCATGTAGAATAAAAAGTCCTCCACGCCGTCGCGGCCGGGATTGGCGTCGGACAGGTCCAGCGTGTACGCGTAATTTTGCCTCAAGTGCTCGGCCAGGCGCCGGGCGATGGCCAAATCCAACTGGCCCTTGGCGCTCGGATCGCTCGAGCGGGCGGCCAAAAGGTCCCCGCACCACTGACGGGCCAGCCCGGCCACGCGGTCGGTAACCTTCACCCAGCCGGAGGGCGCATCGGTCCGGGGCGGGGCGAAGTCCTGCGCCAGGTACCGCTGCTGCTCCGCCGTCGCGGGCCGGGCCAAGACAAAAACCCGGTAGCGGACCGGCCGGTCGATCTGGGCGCGGCGGGTCAGGCTGACGGTCAGGTCGTCGCGCAGATGAAGGTTGCCTTCGGTTGTTTCCCACCGCAGCGTGGGATACGGGGCAAACAAATTCGGCAACAACAGGGGGTCCATCGCGACGCCGAACCCCTCGGCCCCGTCCAGCAGGGGAGAATCGCTCGGCGGCAGGAAGATGGCCATGGCGTCCGCCGCGTTGCGCCAGCCGGCGCCGTCGTAGCCTTCCAGCGCCCGGCCGCGGAAGTACCGCAGGGAATCGGTCAGCCCCGCTTTCCCTTCGTCGCAGGCGACCCACATCACGATGCGGTCGGAAAGGTGCACCTTCCTGGGCCGGCCCAGATGCACCTCGCTGCTGAAGCCGCTGGAGGAAGCCGCCGTCGCGCCGCCGGCCACCGCGGACACCGCGCTGCGGCCCGGTTCCCGGGGAACCACGAAGAACGAGACGATCCCCGCCACGACCATGCCGGTCAGCAGGACCACCAGTTTGCCCGCCACGGCCCGGCTGGGCCAATCGCGAATGACGTTCCAGGCGACGCGCGACGCACTGAGCGGGGCGCTCTCGCACACCAAGCGCGCCTCGGCGGCGGAATCCAGGCCGCGCTTGATTGAGAGGATCATCGCCGCGTAACTGACCAGGACGATGTACCCGATCAGCACCGCCGCGAACCACATCGCCTGGCACACCATCGCCGCCACCACCACCGTCAGCACGCTGAGGGCGAGCATCTGAACGTAGTCGCGGTTGGTCTTCCGCTCAAAGAGCTTGCAGACCTGGATGAGGATCATGAAATGGGCCAGCGCCACCGGCAAAAAGAGGTTCCGCAGGCGTATCTCCAACACCGTCACCCCCAGGGCCACCAGCACGGCGACGTTCACCCACAGGCTGTGGACGAAAATTTCGTGGCGCCGCTCCACGGCCAGGAGGTTGACGGCCACCGCGAAGGTCACCAGTAGCGCGTAGAACATGTTGCCTTCGGCCAGGGCGAACATCATGGCCCCCAGCCACAGCGTCGCCAGCAGCGGCCGCTCCAGGCGACGGCGGGCCTTCAGGGCGATCTCGGCTTCGGTGAAGCTCCGCAGGGGCATCAGGGCACCTCCCCGGCGGCCGCGAGGGGATCATCTTCGAAGACCCTGGGCAAATCGTCGTCGCTGATGACCGAGAAGTTCCTACAGGCTGACCGCAACGGCCGCAGGGCCGCCTCCACGCTGCCGCGCCCCGCGACCAGCATGACCTGGGCCTCCTGGAGCCATCGGCGCTTTAAGGCGGCCACGACGCCGGCCAGCGGCGGCGCCGCCGCGTCGTCCACGTCCGCCAGGGCGGTCAGCAGCAGGTGCATTTGGCCCCTTCCGGCCGCCGGAGGCCAGGCGTCCGGCTTGCCTCCGCGGCCCAGGGCCAGGCCCACCTGGTAGCCACGAGCCAGGGCGTGCTCGATCAGCGTGCCGGCGAAACGAATCCGCCGCTCCCGCCGCCAGCGCGCCTGGGGGGAGGCGTCTTCCAGCCGGGTATCCAGCAGGACCCACAGGATCTCCGGCTTGGGGCGGCACATCTCGCGGACCACCGGCACGGGCCGGTTGGCGGAGCGGCGCCAGTGGATCCATCGGGGGTTGTCGTCGCTGCGGTATTCGCGCAGGCCGAAGAACTCGTCCTGCCCGCCGGTGACCTGCGTGGGCGGACTCGTGGAGACCTCCACGGCACCCTGGTGGAGCATCTGCCGTTTCAGCTTGCCTCGCGCCGGCCAGATCACCAGCGACGCCTTGCGGCGGATGATCCGCCAGGCGGCCAGCAGGCCGAAAGGAAAGCTGCTGCGGACCCGCACGCCGGTCAGCTCCGCCCGGCCGCGGCGGCGGACCACGAACCGCGCCCCGGAGCGGAACGTCCCGGCCGGCGGCAGGTGGGCGCAAAAGCCGCAGGTCCTCTCGACGTCCGCCACGGGCAGCTCCTCCAGCGACACGGCCAGGCAGGATCGCTTGCGGCTGTTGCGGAGGTAATACCCCACGTGCACGGTCTGGTTCTGCCAGGCCTGGTGAGGCATTTCCCGCTCCAGGAACACCGACTTCACCGTGCGCCGGGCTATCAGGGCGGAGATCGCCAGCGCGCCGACCATTGCCCCCAAGATGAGGAACAGTATGGCCGACTGGCTCTTGACGGTCGCCAGGGCCACGATGGCGGTCACGGCGAGGAACAGCCAGCCGGGCGGGGTCGGCCGAAGCCGAATGAACGAGCCTGGGGGTTGAGCGGGTCGGCGGCTCATGAAACGCTCCGGCGATCAGCGGGGAACGGGTATTGTCCTGAGAATCTGATTGAAGACGGCCTCGGCGGTGGCGGCGGAGGCGTCGTGGCTCAGCGCCCGCGTCATCAGCCGGTGGGCGCAGACGCAGGTGGCCAGGTTCCGCACGTCGTCGGGGACGACGAAATCGCGGCTGTCCAGCAGGGCCGATGCCCGGGCCGCCTGCATCATGGCCAGGCTTCCGCGGGGCGACAGGCCGATGGCCAGTTCTTCGTTGCGCCGCGTCGCCTCGGCGATAGCCAGGATGTAGTCGGTGATCGCGTCGTCTATTTTCACCGCCAGCACGCGTTCCTGGATGGCCAGCAGGTCCGCGGCGGTCATCACCGGCTTCAGCGCCGCCAGGCGCGTCCGCGCCGGCTGGATCAGCAGGATTTCGCGTTCCGTGGCCTGGTCGGGGTAGCCGACGGCCACGCGGAGCATAAAGCGGTCGAGCTGGTTCTCCGGCAGAAAGTAGGTGCCCTCGAACTCGTAGGGGTTCTGCGTGGCCAGGACCATGAACGGCGGGCCCAGCGGATAGGTCTTGCCGTCGGCGGTGACCTGGCCTTCGTTCATGGCCTCCAGCAGGGCGCTTTGGGTGCGCGGCGTGGTGCGGTTGATCTCGTCCACCAGGACGATCTGGGCGAAGATAGGGCCGGGCTTGAAAATGAACTGCGTCGTGCGGGCGTCGTAGATGGTCACGCCCAGGATGTCGCTGGGGAGCAGGTCGGGGGTCAACTGGATGCGGTGGAACGTGCAATCGATGCTGCGGGCGATGGCGCGGGCGAGGATGGTCTTGCCCACCCCCGGCACGTCTTCCAGCAGCACGTGCCCGCGGGCCAGCAGCGCCACCAGCACCCGCCGGACCACCTCCTCCTTGCCCAGGAGGACCGACTGAATGTTTCGCCGCAGGACCAACAACTTTTCCGCATGTTCCATGGATCGCTCCCTTATCGGCGAAGGTCGCCTCAAGGCCGCATTATAGCACCCCTGACCGGTCCGCTATAAGTTCATCGGCCGCCGGAGGGGAGGCCTTTGGGTTCTTATGCAGCCCACCGTCCCGGCGGGAAGGGCTGGATTTCGGCGGCCGGATAGCGGATAATTCCCCCTCCCAAAACAGGCCTGGGCTGGCTTAAGCACAGCCGCACGCCGGGGCCCCCTAACGACGGAGAAGACGATGATTCGCGAGCTGCTGCACAAAATCGAGACGCGCAAGGCCGTGGTCGGCGTGGTGGGGCTAGGGTACGTCGGGCTGCCGCTGGTCCGGGAGTTCGTGCGCGGCGGGGTCCGCGTGCTGGGCTTCGACATCGACACGACCAAGATCGCCCACCTGGCGGCCGGGCGCAGCTACATCGAGCACATCCCCTCCTCGATGGTCCGCGAGATGGTCCGCAGCCGGCGATTCCAGGCCACCAGCGACTTCCGGCGGCTGTCGGAGCCGGACGCCATCCTCATCTGCGTGCCCACGCCGCTGACCAAGCAGCGCGAGCCGGACATGACTTACATCGTCAAGACGGCCGAGGCCATCGCCCCGCGGCTGCGCAAGGGGCAATTGGTCGTGCTGGAATCCACCACGTATCCGGGCACGACCCGCGAGGTGGTGCTGCCCATCCTGGAAAAATCTGGCCTGAAGGTCGGGCGGGACTTCTTCCTGGCCTTCTCGCCCGAGCGCGAGGACCCCGGAAGAAAGGACTACAGCACGCGGACCATCCCCAAGGTGGTCGGCGGGTACGACCGCAAATCCCTAGCCGCGGCGGTGGCCTGCTACCAGATCGCCGTCGCCAAGGTCGTCCCGGTGTCCAGTTGCGAAGCGGCGGAGGCGTCCAAAATTCTGGAGAACACCTATCGCTGCGTGAACATCGCCCTGGTCAACGAGCTGAAGGTGCTGCTGGACCGCATGGGCATCGACGTCTGGGAGGTGATTCGGGCGGCCAGCACCAAGCCGTTCGGCTTCACGCCGTTCTATCCCGGGCCGGGGCTGGGCGGGCACTGCATCCCCATCGACCCGTTCTACCTGGCCTGGAAGGCCCGCCAGTACGGGCTGACCACGCGATTCATCGAGCTGGCCGGGGAGGTCAACGTGACCATGCCGCGGTACGTCGTCGGCAAGCTGATGGACACCCTCAACGATCGCGGCCGCGCGCTGAAAGGCGCCAAGGTGCTCGTCCTGGGCTTGGCCTACAAGAAGGACATCGACGATGTGCGCGAAAGCCCCTCGCTGGAACTCATCGAGCTGCTGAAGCACAAAGGCGCCAAGGTGGACTACAACGATCCCCACGTGCCGCGCACCCACAAAATGCGAGAGCACAACCTGAAGATGACCTCCAAGCCCCTCTCGGCGGCCATGCTGGCCGGCTATGACGCCGTCATCATCAGCACCGACCACAGCAGCTACGATTACCAATCCATCGTGGACCGCGCCCGATTGGTCATCGACACCCGCAACGCCACCGCGGGCGTCAAGAGAGGCAAAGGCAAGATCGTCAAGGCATAGGCCGAAACTCCCCCGGCCTCTTCCCGTCGGCTCCCGGCATCCCAGAGGCCTTAGGTCTTGTGCTCGCCCTGAAGGTCGGCCGCCCCCTGGTCCTCGGCCTCGTTGGGAACGCTGGTCACGCTCTCGGCGCCCCCGGCGGCGTGCGCCAGACCGTAGGTGCACCGAAACTTGATCAGGGCCTCGGTGGGATTGCTGGCCTCGACGACGGCCTCCGTCTCCCGGCCGTCGGCTCGCTGGCGATATCGAATCCGATAAACCATTTTTCTTTCGCCTCCTGCCTATGCGGAAGAAACGTACGATTCGATTCGCCACGCGGGCAAATGGGGGAAATAAAACCGCCTCCGTCGCCGGAGGCGGGACATCGCGTTGAGGCCCGCCAGGCCGAGTCCATCCGCAGGCCGGCGGGGCTGCAAATCGCCGCTAAAAAAGCGGCTCACCTTCTCTGAAGATAGTCCTCGATGCCCAGGGCGATGGCCTCGCCGAGCCGCTGGCGGTGGGCGGGATCGGCCAGGTCAGACGCCTCGCGGGCGTTGGACACGTACCCCACCTCCACCAGCACGGCCGGGGAGCTGGAGCCGACCAGGACGCGGTAGTTGGCCTCTTTTCGGCCGCGGAAGGGCACGCCGGTCTCCTGGAGGCGGCGGGCGATGGCGTCGGCCGCGGCGATGGAGGACCCCGACGCCATGCGGGAGACGTACACCGTAAAGCCGTCGGCGGAGTGGTTGCGGGAGGCATCGGCGTGGATGCTGACGAACAGCTTGGGGCGCAATCGGTTGGTGATGGCGTTCCGCTCATCCAGCTCCAGAAAGCGGTCGGTGTCGCGGGTCATGTGGACGTCCGCGCCGCGGGCGGCCAGGCGCTGCGAAACGGTCCGGGCGATGTCCAGCACCACGTCTTTTTCCACCAGGCCGTGGGCACCGGCCCGCCGCGTCGCCTCGAGGCATTCGTCGAGAGCCGCGCCCTCGAGCACGGCGACGATCAGGAGCACCCAGTCGGCCCCGAGGACGCGGGACTCCGCGATCTGCACGGGGTCGACCGTGAAGTCCTTGCGCAGCACCGGGACCTGGACGGCGGCGCGCACCGCCTCCAGGTCGGCGGGCGAGCCCCCGAAGTCGGCGGCGTCGGTGAGCACCGAGATCGCCGCAGCCCCCGCGCCGGCGTACGCGGCGGCGACC
>JBEKZI010000058.1:0-13849 GCA_049510055.1 Phycisphaerae bacterium
CCGCCATGGCCAGGCACAGGCCGACGCGCAGGTTGTCGACGTCGTAGGGGCGGCCGAAGCTGGCCAGCCAGACCGCCAGCGCCAGATACCCCACGGCGATGATGCCCGTCACGCCACCGCACAGCCCGTCCAGACCGTCCAGCAGGTTAGTGGCGTTGCAGGCGACGATCATGGCCACGAACAGCGTCAGCCCCTGGAAAGGCAAGGCCGCCCAAAACGGCAGGGCAATGCCGAACGGCCCGAAGAACACGTCGTCCAGGCCGGAGCCCACGCCCCCGGCCAGGAGAATGGCAGCCGCCAGCGCCTGGCCGACGATTTTTTGCCGGGGTTTGAGGTTGTGGACGTCGTCCAGCAGCCCCACCAGAGTAATCCACACGGCCGCGACGGCGATGGACAGGATTTTGAGGAGGGAATTATTGTGCAGCCGCTCGATGTCGCCGCGGGCCGCGGCCTGGCGGATATCGTTCCAGCTGGCGCGCAGGTCGGGCATGACGGCGACGTACACAGCCAGCCCGGCGAGCAACCCCGCGCATATCGCCAGCCCGCCCAGGTACGCCATCGGCCGGCCGTGGGGCTTCAGCAACGCGTCGGGGCGATCGACGATCTGCTTGCGGTAGGCGACCCAGCGGACGATCGGCGTGGCGACCAGCGCGACGCCCAGCGCCGTGATGCCGATCCACCGATTGCCTTCCAGGACCTGGAGGATGGAGTTTGTAAAATCAGCCAAGGAGCTCTCCAACGATTGAGGGCCGGAGTGAATATACCCCGCCGGGCGTGGGAGGCACAATCGTTTGGCCGCCGCGGCGTCAGCGCGTCCGGCCGGGTTGATAGTCGGCGAACAGCCGCCCCCAGGGGCTATTAGTCAGCCAGTGGTTGACGGTCTTGCGACCGGCCAGGGGATACCACAGGTGGTCGTGGTACACGGCGGAGCCGACGATGAAGGCGTAAACGATCGGTGTGTGGAACATGAGGTACTGCAGCCAGCGCATCGGGCCGAACCAGAACAGCTTGCCCACGCGGCTGGCGGTGTTGTTGCCGGTGTAGAAACCCCAATTTTCCGCCGCGGCGTCGGCGTTGCCGACGATCTCGATTTCCTCCGGCCGCCCCACGCCCAGCCCGCGTTCGTGCGCCAAGCGGATGAAGGCATGGTCCATCGGGTCGAAGCCCATCATTTTGATGGCCGTAGCGTCGATGGCCACGCAGTCGGCCGAGGCCAGCAGGACGTTCTTGGTCACCGGGATCATCGTCCGCGGGCCGGCGCCGTTGCCGGCGGTGGTGCCGTCGGTGAGGGCGAAGATGCCGCGGAAGATTTCCTTCTGAATGGCCAGCAGGTCCACCAGCGTCTCGTGGATTCGGCTGTGGCAGTAATGGCGCGTGTTGTCCAGCATCGCGCCGAAGGCGTTCTTCATCGAACCGGTCACGTTGGTGTAGATGTGGCACTTGATCGTCGGTAGGTGGACGATGTTCTTGCCGCGGAAGTAATCGGGAATGCGGATGCCCTTGGGGAAGATGTCGTTCAGCACGAGCATCGGCGCCCGCGGCTGATAGACCTGCCAGGTCATGTCCGAGGGACGGAAGTTGTACTTGATCGGCACGCCGTAGTGGTCGCAGACGATCCGCTGCTTGTTGATCTCCTCGCCCTTCTCGGCGCTGGTGACGACGGTTTCATTCTCCACGCACACCAGGTCGCGCAGCCCGGCCTGGCGCAGGGCCAGGATCGCGCCCTCCAGTTGCCAGGGAGTGGTGTTGGCGGAGGGGTACAGCAGGTGCCAGGAGATGTTGTTCTTCAAGATGGTCGTAGCCGCCGGATCCAGCGCCTGCTTGGCCCCGGCCATCTGCATCACGCGCTGGATATCCGCCAGGACGGTTTCTGGAGAGGTCCGGACCACGGCGACTTTGCTTCGTGCCGACATAGGGGCATCTTTCTTATTGAATTATAGCAAACCTCAACCTTTCGGTGGCGACGTTCGATGCCGGAAAAAACCTGCGGCCGGGCGGCTCAGTAACGCGCCGTCAGCCAGTGCTGGATTGCCCGCCCCTGCCAGAGGATGGCCAGGACCATCAGCCCCCACAACACCGCGGTCAGTTGGAAGGGCCGGTCGCGAAGGACCAGGTCGGTCGGATCGGTGTAGCGGCCGAAGCTGGAGAGCATCTCGAAGCGGCAGATGCCGTAGATCACCAGCGGCAGCGTGTACAGGAGGTAATCGGTGCCGAAGTGCTCCACGGTCCGCGCCGAGGTGGCGTACAGGAGGTAGGAGATGATCGCGATGCCCGCCGTCAGGGTCGTCAGGTGCGTCAGGAATTGGGGCGTGTAGCCCAGCAGGGTCGCGCGGTGCTGGCCGGCGGTGTCGGTATCGCCGATCGTGGCCACCTCGCTGCGGCGCTTGCAGAAGCCCATGAACAGGCAGATGGTGAAGGTGCAGATGAACAGCCAGGGGCTGAGTTCCACGCGGATGGCCACGGCGCCGGCGGCTGCCCGCAGCACGAAGCCCAGGGCGATGCAGATCACGTCTATGATCATCCGTCTCTTCAGAGAAAACGTGTAGGCCGCCTGGAGCAGCACGTAGGAGGCGATGACGATCAGCAGCATCGGGCTAAGGGCCCAGGCCACGGCCAGCCCGGCCGCCAGCAGCACGGCCGCTTCCGTCCAGGCCGCGCCGACGGGCACGTGCCCGGCCGCCAGCGGACGGGCCTTCTTGTGCGGGTGCAGGCGGTCGAAGTGGCGGTCTTGAATGTCGTTGACGATGTAGGCAGCGCTGGACACCAGGCAAAACGCCGCCACCGCCACCAGCGCCTCCGCCCAGGCCGCCGGGTCGGTGAGGCGCAGGGCGAAGACGATCGGCAGCAGCACGATGCCGTTCTTGATCCACTGTTCAGGCCGGGCCAGGCGGACTAAGTGAACGATGCGCATGGAGGATCCTGTCTCCCAAAGGCCCCCGCGGGCCTTTTCTTGCCGGATCTTGCTGATAAATTCTCATCGGCCAGACCGCAAGGGCGGCTGAAGGGCATCGGACCCTTGCGGCAGGACGGCGGTTTTGGTCGCACGCAGCCCACGCGGCAGCCGATACAATCTACGGTGATGCCCACGGTCCCATCCCATCCTCGTCAGGCTACCGGTCGCCAGATGGCCGTTCTCTGGCTGGGCGCCTTTGTTCTGTTTTCGCTGCTGTACCTCGCCACGGCCCAGCGGGGCGTCAGTTGGCAGGACAGCGGCAGCCTGCAATGGCGAATCCTGACGGGGACCTACGCCGATCCCCTGGGCCTGGCGCTGGTGCATCCACTGTACATTGCCGCCGGCCAACTGGCGGCCGCCATTCCCGTGGGCCGCGTGACGGCCCGGATAAACGCCTTCAGCGGCCTGGCCATGGCGGCGGCGCTGGCGAACGTCGCCTGCATCGTGACGCTGCTGACGGGCCGGCGCTGGATAGGCCTGGCGGCCGCGGCCATGCTGTCGGTCTGCCACACCGTCTGGTGGTTGGCCACCATCGCTGAAAGTTATACGCTCAACGTGGCCTTGTTCTCGGCGGAATTGTGGTTCTTGGTGGCCCTGCTCCGCCGCCCGCGGGCATGGCTCCTGGTCGGTTTGGCGCTGGCCTGCGGGCTGGATTGGTCCGTGCACAACATGGCCCTACTGGGCTTGCCCGTGTACGCGGCGGTCGGCGGCGTGCTGATCGCCCGGCGCCGCCTGCCGGCTTGGTCGGTGGCGGCGGCACTGGTAGCCTTCGCCGTGGGCGCTTCGCCCTATTGGGTCCTCATCGCGCGGCAACTGGCGGCCGGCGGCGACCTGGTGGCCACGGCGAAATCCGCTCTCTTCGGCCACTACCGGCCTGAGGTGCTGAACGTCTCTCTTCATCGGCCGATGATGAAGATCAATGCCGAGATCGCGGCGCTGAATTTCGTTTCCTTCTTCCCCGTCCTGGCCGTGATCGGCTGGTGGGGCCTGCGCCGCCTGCCGAACAGGCCCACGGCCTACGCCTTGGCTGCCCTGACGGTGATCGAGGTCCTTTTTGTGGTGCGCTACCCCATTACGGATCAGTTCACGTTCCTATTGCCCAGCCTGGTGCTGATCGCCCTGGCGGGGGGGCTGGGCGTGGCGGCGTTGGCCGACGCCTCCGCCGGCTGGCGCAAGGCCGCGGCGGTCGCCTGCCTTCTTTCGGTCGCCTGTCCGCCGGCCTTGTATGCCGCCGTGCCCCGTCTGGCGGCCTGGGCGGGCGTGCAGCCCAACCGCCCTCGACGGCTTCCCTACCGCGACGAACTGCGGTTCTGGCTGGTTCCCTGGAAGTGCCATGAGCAGTCCGCCGAGCTGTTCGCCCGCGCGGTCCTCGCCGAGGTCCACCCCGGCGACGTGCTGCTATTGGACAGTACCGCGCTGGACACGCTTCGTGTGGCCCAAAAGCTCTACGGCCTGGGGCAGGGCGTGGTCCTGACCGATAGCGACGAGGATCTCCTGGGCAACTACGATCATGGTCCCCCGTCCTTCCTTCGCGCCCTAGCCGGCCGGCCACTGTACGTCCTCTCGCCGGTCAAGAATTACCTGCCGGACAAGCTCCTGACCGACGCATACTTCGTCCGGCCGCCCGGGAGGGTGCTTTACCGCGTGGTCTGGAAGGCCGAGCCTCCGGCCTCCGCCCCCGGCGGTTAGGCGTGCTTTAGACCCCCTCCAAGACGTATGATTAATAGAGGTAGGATGTACACATGAGTGGGTGGAAAGTCACATTAGTGGCCGCGGCCACGATGGCCGCCATGGCAGGGTACGCCTATGCCCAGGGCCGGGGGGAAGTCACCATCAGCGGCCCGGGGCAGCTCAGAGGCGTAGGGACCGGCGGCGCCGTGGGCATTTTTCAGTCCTATTCCTTCGGCGTAGGGTCGCTTCAGTCGGGCGCAGCTTCCTACACCAACCCATTGCGCAGCGCCATGGAGTCGGCGGCGTCTTACAACATCAGTCGGCCCGATATCGGGACCCCCTCCGGCGGCCTGACCCCCTTGGACCTGACGCCCAGCGGCGGGCGGGCCTACAGCCCCGTCGGCGGCGGCAGCCCCGCCTTGCTGAGGAGCAGCGGCGCTTCGGCGTTTGACGATCTGGGCTCCAGCTCGCGAATGCTCCAGGCGACGTCCTCCTACATTGGTTCCCTGGGCGGCTCGCCGGACGTGGGTATTGCCGCGCGGCTGGCGCCGGTCACCTCGTTGGTCGGCGGCGGCGGCGACCAGTTTAGCACCTACATGAGCGAGGGCGAAAAGGCCTTTCTGGCCGGTAACTTTGAAGCGGCCATGGAGCGCTACGCGATGGCCAACACCATCAACCCCAAGAACCCCGAAAGCCTTCTAAGCCTGGCCCACGTCAGTTTCGCCATGAGCAGGAATTCCTATTACCGGGCGGCCTACTATATCGGCCAAGCGCTTAAGTTCATGCCAGACCTGCCGTTAGTGCCGCTGCAACCCAGGGCGTTCTTCGCCAAGCCGCAGGACTACACCGAGCGGATCGACTGGCTGAACAAGTATCTCCAGACTCATCCGTTCGACAACGACGCCTTTTTCGTGGCGGCCTATTTCCGCTGGTTTGATCAGGACGTCGAAGGCGCCCGCCTGGCGCTGCTGAAGGCCCGCGGCGGCAAGATCGCCCCCGACCTTCAAGAGGCGATCGACACGTTCTGGGACGGCATGAAGGCCAGCGGCAAGATCGGCGGGACGTTGGAAAATCCGACGATCGTCCGCGAACCGTCGCCAGCTCCGACGTCGCAGCCCACCTCCACCCCGACCCCCGTTGCCCAGGGGGCCAGCCCCGCCCACTAAAGGCCGGCCTCCGCGCCGCCGCGGCGGCGACGATGCTTGTTGCAAGGGGGGATGAGGGGGGCCTATAATCCCGAAAACTCCGCCAGCCGTCGTCGTGTTATTATGTCGATGGCATGAGCCAGGAAGGGCCGACTCTAAGGCCCAAAGATTCCAGAGTTATGGCAAAAATCAGCTCAGGATTGGCCCGGGCCTCCTCCGGCAGCTTTGCCTGGATGGAGTCGGCTCTGCTGAGGCACCGGCTGATCTTTAACATCGTGATTCACACGGTGATTTTCACGTTGGCGCTGCTGCTGGCCTATCTGGTGCGTTTTGAGGTAGGCGGGGGGGCGGGCGGGGGAAAGTGGTTCTGGCAGTCCTTCCTGCCCATGCTGCCGGTCTTCATCATCGTCAAGCTGATTATTTTCGGGGCGACCAATCTGTTCCGCGGCGGCTGGCAGTACGCCTCCATTCGCGACATCGGCAACATTCTGTTCGCCTCGTGGTTGTTCCTGCTGGTGATGTACATCCCGATCGCGATCTTCCGTGGGATGGAGACCTACTGGGGCGTGACGGTGGCCTACCTGGGCGACTACGTGAAGTCCTACTCCACCGGCGTGCTGTTCCTGGACTTTTTGGCCAGCGTCTTTCTGGTCTGCACGGTCCGGTTGGGGTTCCGCATCTATCGCGAGGAGCTTCGGCCGGTGTCCAGCGAGGGGCTTCGCCGCGTGCTGATCGTCGGGGCGGGCAACGCCGCCGAGACGATCATCCGCGAGATCCACCGGATGCCCGTGGAGCGGTTCCGCGTCATCGGGCTGGTGGACGACGATCCGGCCAAGCGGCATCTCATCATTCACGGCGCGCCTGTGCTGGGCACCACGGCCGACCTGCGGCAGATCTGCGACGAGGAGGACGTTGAGGAAATCATCATCGCCATGCCCTCGGCCACGCAGAAGCAGCTCCGCCGCGTCATCGAGATGTGCAGCGGCACGAAGCTGAAGTTCCAGTCCCTCCCGGGCGTGGGCGACCTCATCGACGGGCGGGTGACCGTTTCGCAGATTCGCCCGGTGGACATTCACGACCTGCTGGGCCGCGAGGCCGTGGCTCTGGACAGCGAGGCCCTCGGCCGGTTCCTGCGGGGCCGGCGCGTGCTCATCACCGGGGCCGGCGGGAGCATCGGGGCGGAAATGTGCCGCCAGGTGGCCAACTACCAGCCCGCCCAGCTGATCCTGGTGGAGCAGGCCGAAAATCCGCTCTTTGAGATCGAAAACGAGCTGCGGGCCACGCACGGCGACATCCCGCTGGTCGCCTGCATCTGCGACATCTTCGACCGCCCGCGCGTGATGCAGATCTGGAAAACCTACCGCCCGGAGGTGGTCATCCACGCCGCCGCGCACAAGCACGTCCCGATGATGGAGCGCAACCCCTGCGAGGCGGTCAAGAACAATATCCTCGGCACGCGCAACGTGGCCGACGCCTGCGTCCAGTACGGCGCGGCGGAGTTCATCACCATCTCCACCGACAAGGCGGTCAACCCCTCTTCGGTGATGGGCGCCTCCAAGCGCGTGGGGGAGATTTACACCCAGGCCCTCGGGGCCGCCCACAAGGGCAAGACACAGTTCAAAGCCGTGCGGTTCGGCAACGTACTGGACTCCGCCGGCTCGGTCGTTCCGACCTTCCGCCGGCAGATTGCCGCCGGCGGACCGGTCCGCGTCACCCATCCGGAGATGACGCGCTACTTCATGACCATTCCCGAGGCCTCGCAACTGGTCCTCCAGGCCGCGGCCACGGGAACCGGCGGGCAAATCTACGTGCTGGACATGGGCGAGCCGGTCAAGATCGTGGACTTAGCGCGCCAGATGATCACCCTCAGCGGCTTTCGGCCCGGGGAGGACATCGACATCGTCTTCACCGGCGTCCGGCCCGGCGAGAAGCTCTTCGAAGAGCTTCGCACGTCCGGCGAAGATATTGAGCCGACCGTGCATCCCAAGGTGCTCATCTGGCGTACAAAACCCATGGACCTCGCCAAGGTCAATCCTGTCATGACGGAATTGGAGACGCTTGCCAACTCCACGGACCGCCAAAAAATCATCGACGTGATGAAGCGTCTGGTGCCGGAGTACGTCCCCGGCAGTGCGCCGGAGGTCAACGGGGCGGTGCCGTCGTCGGCGGACAGTGAGGCCTCGACCTCATGACCGCCAAGCGCCGGCCAACCCGCAAGCCCGCCAAGCCCCGCCGCCCGGCCGGGCGGCCCGTGCCGCTTTCCGGCCCGGACATCACGAAGCAGGAAATCCAAGCCGTCATCTCGGTGCTGGGCAGCGGGCGGTTGAGCATCGGCCCGCGGATCCAGGCCTTCGAGGCCGCCGTGGCCGCCCGCGCGGGGCGGAAGCACGGCATCGGCGTCAACAGCGGCACCAGCGGCCTGCACCTGTGCGTGCGGGCGCTGGGGATCGGGGCGGGCGATGAAGTCATCACCACGCCGTTTTCGTTCATCGCCACAACCAACTGCCTGTTGTTCGAGCGGGCCAAGCCGGTATTCGTGGACATCGACCCGGTCAGCTACAACATCGACCCGGCGGCCCTGGAGGCGGCCGTCACGCCGCGCACCAAGGCCATCCTGCCGGTGGAAGTCTTCGGCAACCCCGTCCACTTCGACCGCTACGAGCAGATCGCCCGCAAGCACCACCTGGCGATGATCGAGGACTGCTGCGAGTCGCTGGGGGCGGTGCTGGGCGGCCGGCCGGCGGGCAGTTTCGGCGACTGCGGCGTGTTCGCCTTCTACCCCAACAAGCAGATCACCACCGGCGAGGGCGGCCTGATCGTGACCGACGATGACCGCCTGGCCGACCTGTGCCGCTCGATGCGCAACCAGGGGCGCGACTCGGCCGCCTGGCTGTCCCACGCGCGGCTGGGCTACAACTATCGCCTCAGCGAGATCAACGCCGCCGTCGGCGAAGTGCAGATGCGCCGGCTGGACGAGTTGCTCGCCCGCCGCCGCCGCGCCGCGGCGCTGTACGATAAGGCCCTCGGCGACGTCGAGGGGATTCACATCCCGCCGATGTACGACCGCGCGGCGGCCAGTTGGTTCGTGTACGTCATCCGCCTGGCCGACCGATTCAGCGCGGCTGACCGGGACGCCGTCATGGCGTACCTCAAGGCCCGCGGCGTCGGCTGCAATCCGTACTTCGTGCCCATCCACCTCCAGCCGTACATCCGCACGATGCTGGGCACGAAGGAAGGCGACTTCCCCGTCACGGAGCGGATCGCCGCGCGGACCATCGCCCTGCCGTTCTTCTCCGGCCTAGCCGAGCGCCAGGTGCAAGCCGTCCGCAAGGCCCTGGTCTCCGCCCTGGCGGCCATCGACTAAAGGGGGGCCATTTCGATGACGAGCTCGGCCCGACATCGCTTCGAGCAAGCCTTTGCCCGCTGGCTGGGTGTGCCGCACGCCTTTGCCTTCTGGAAGGGCCGCGTGGCGCTGTACGCCATCCTGCGGGCGCTGGGCGTCGGCGAGGGCGACGAGGTCATCCTGCCCGGCTACACCTGCGTGATGAACGTCAACCCCATCAAGTATCTGGGCGCCAAGCCCATCTACGTGGACATCGACCCGGCGACCTACAACATCGACCCCGCCCTGATCGCCTCGCGGATCACGCCGCGGACAAGGGCGATCATCGCCCAGCACACCTACGGCATCCCCTGCGCGATGGATGCCATCGGCGAGCTGGCCGGCCGGCGGGGCATTCCGGTGATTGAGGACTGCTGCCTGGCGATGGGATCGGCCTACCAGGGCAGGCTCTGCGGCACGTTCGGCCTGGCGGCGTATTGGTCGTTCCAGTGGAACAAGCCCTTCACCACGGGCATCGGCGGCCTGGCGGCCACGGCGGACGCCGCGCTGGCGGGGAAGATCGAGGAACTCTGCCGGCGGGAATTGCAGGAGCCGCCCGCCCGGGCGGCCGCGATGCTGGCGATCCAGCGGCTGGCCTATCGCCTGGTCATCTATCCCCGCACGACGGCGATGGTGACGCGACTGTTCCGCTGGCTGACGCGCAAGGGGGCCGTGGTGGGATCGTCCTCGGCGGCGGAGTTCACACCCGTCATGGCGGCGGACTTCTTCATGGCTATGGGCCAGGCCCAAGCCCGTGCGGCCCTGCGACGGATGCACTGCCTGGAGGCCAACCTCGCCCATCGGCGGCGGATGGGAGCACTCTACGACGAGCTATTTTCCCAGGCTGGTTGGCCGATCGCTCCGCTGCCGGCGTCTGGGGACCCCATTCTGGTGCGATATCCCGTTCGCGTGGCCGACAAGGACAAGGCCGTCGCGCTGGCCCCCGGGGCCGGCGTGGAACTGGGCACGTGGTTTGAGTGCCCGTTGCATCCCAAGGAAACGCCGCTGGGCCTGTACGACTACCGGCCCGGCATGTGCCCCCAGGCCGAGCGTGCCGCACGGGAAGTCGTGAACCTGCCGACGCACCTGCGTGCGGGCCCAGCCACCGCTCGGCGGGGCGTGGAGTTCCTCCGCACCATCGGGCCGGCAAAGTAGCGGGCGCGCCAAGGGGTCGCTACGAGGAAATCCTCAGCAGCGTCTTGAGGATGATGGCGACGTCGGACAGCAGCGAGCGCCGTTGTTGGAGGTACTCCAGGTTCAGCCGCAGCTTGTCGGGCATCACCTGTTCGACGTAGGCCTTTTCCCAATCCGCCCCCGCCTGGGCGAGGATGTCGCTTTCGCGATGGTACTGGATGGAGGCCAGGTCCGTGATGCCGGGCTTGACCGACAGCACCGCCCGTTGCTGAGGCGTGTAGAGGGCGACGTACTTGGGCACTTCCGGCCGGGGGCCGACGAAGCTCATCGACCCGCCCAGCACGTTGAGCAACTGCGGGAACTCGTCCAGTTTGGTGCGCCGCAGGAACCGCCCGATGGGCGTGATCCGCGGATCGCCCCCGACGGTGATCTGCGCGCCGATCCGCTCGGCGTTGACGACCATCGTGCGGAACTTCAGGATGCGGAATTCCCGCCCGTTTTTGCCGACGCGCACCTGGCGGTACAGCACCGGTCCGGGGTCGGTGAGCTTGATGACGGCGGCGATGACGAGCATGGGCAGCCCCACCACCGCCAACCCCAGCAGGCTGAACACGATGTCGAAGAGCCGTTTGGCCATGTCGAACGTTCTCGGCGTTCGCGGGCGAAATGCTAAAGGGGTTCGGTGATGATTTTGACGGCGTCTCGGGCGGCCTCGGCGCGGGCGATGGCTTCCTTGGCGTCTTTGCCTTCGGTGATCACGTGCCCGACGCGGGCGGGTCCGGACGTGATTTCCTTGACCTCGTCGCCGACTTTCAGCGTCAGTTCCACGATCCTCACGCCGGGCATGCGTCGCGTCTCTTCCAGGCCTTCGATGGCCTGCACCCGGCCGGGGCTGGGCCAGAGGAATCGGATGGCCGATCCCCGTTTGGGGTGGCGCGGCCGCAGGTCCGGCTGGCGCCCCAGGGCCAGGTTGATCGCGCCTTCGACCATGTCGATGCCGGTGGCGCGGGGCACCAGCTCGGTGGTGATGTACCCTCCGCCCAGGCGGGCGCCTATCTCCATCAGGATCGGCCCGCGGCGGGTGAGCTTGAGTTCCACGTGGCACGGCGCCCAGTCGACGCCCACCGCCCGGATGGCCTGGAGGGCAGTCTCCTCGACGAGCCGGCGCCGATGGCCTGTCAGCATCGTCGGGATGCTGTGGCCGGTTTCCACGCAGTGGGGCGGGCCGGTGGTGCGCTTGTCCGTGATGGCGATGATGTGCGTCTGTTTGTCCCAGGTGAGGGTTTCCACGCTGTACTCCGGCCCTTCGACGAATTCCTCGACCAGGACCGCCGGGTCGCGGCTTTCGCGCAAGGCGTACTGGAAGGCCTCGATCAGGTCCTGGCGGCTCGCCTGGCCGTCCAGGACCGTGATGCCCCGCTTGCCGCTGTTGCGTGCCGGCTTGAAGATGACGGGTCGGCCGACCCGGTCCACTGCCGCCAGGGCCTCGTCCAGCGTGTGCACGGCGTGCCACTTGGGGCAAGGCGCCCCGCCGGCTTGGAAGGCCTGGCGCATGCGTTCTTTGTTGGTCGTCTGGACCGTCACCTCATAGCCCATCCCGTTGAGGCCCAGGATGTCGTTCAGTTGGCCGCGCACCTGGTTGGAGACCTCCGAACAGATGTGCGTGACGGCGGAAATTTTTTCCTTCAGGGCGATCTCCAGGCATTGATGGACGTCCATGATGTCGGCGGCGTAGGAGACGTCCGCCAGGCGCAGCCCTTCGGCGTTGGGGTCGCCGTCGGCCGCCACGACGCGCAGGCCCATGCGCTTGGCGGTGAGGATCGCGGGAACCTGGAGCGGTCCGGCGGCCAGGACCAGGAGGGTCGGCGATTCGGCGGTTTTTTCCGCCTCCGAGGGCTCGCCTTTGGTGAGGATATGCTGGGCGCGGAGCAAGGGAGCCATCGTGAACGTGACGGCGTCTCGGGCGGCCTCGGCGCGGGCGATGGCCTCCTCGACCGTGGTGCCTTCGACAATCACGTGTCCCACGCGGGTCAGGCTGGAGAGCAATTGAGGGACCGTGCCGCCGGGGGCAATGTCGATCTGGAGGATCTTGACGCCCGGCATGGACCGGGCCTTATGGACGCCTTCGATGGACCCGATCTTGCCCACCGGGGGCGTGAAATAGCGGATGGCCACGCCTGCCGGCTCGCGCCGGGGCGTCAGGTCCGGCACGCGCCCCAGGGCCAGGTTGATCGCGCCTTCCATCATGTCGATGCCGGTGGACCGCGGCACCAGTTCGGTGGTGATGTAGTCGCCACCCAGGCGGGCGCCGATTTCCATCAGCATCGGCCCCCGGCTGGTCATTCGCAGCTCGGCGTGCGCCGCCGCCCAATCGATGCCCAGCGCCTTGACCCCCAGGACGGCGGCTTCCTCGATGGCTTGGCGGGCCTGGGGGCTCTGCCGCGTGGGCTGGCTGTGGCCGGTCTCGACGAAGTGCGGCACGTTGGTGGTGACTTTGTCGGTCACTTGCAGGACGTGGGGTTGCCCGTCCCAGGTCAGGATTTCCACGCTGAACTCCGGGCCTTCCACGAACTCCTCGATGACGGCGGAGCGGTCTTGGCTCTCTCGCACGGCCACGTGGAACGCCCGCAGGAATTCCGCCGTGCTTTCGCCGCCGAGCAGGCTGGTCACGCCCCGGCTGCCGCTGCTTCGGGAGGGTTTGACGATCAGCGGCCGGCCGATTGCCTCCGCCGCCTCCAGGGCTTCCCGTTCCGTGGCGGCCCCGATGGACCGGGGCGAGGGCGCCCCGCCGGCCTCGAAGGCCCGGCGCATCTTTTCCTTGTTCGTGGCCCGCAGGGCCGTCGGCGGATCGACGCCCTTCAGGCCCAGTTCCCGGTTGATCCGCCCCAGGGACCACATCGCCGCTTCCGCGCAGATGTGGATGACGCCGTCGATCTTCTCCTGGCGCGCCAGGGCCAGGCAGGCGTCGGCGTCGGTGATGTCGACGACATAGTGCCGGTCGGCCAGCTTCAGCCCCGGCGCATCGGCGCTGCCGTCGGCCGCCACGACGCGCAGGCCCATGCGCTTGGCCGTCGTGATGGCCGGCACCTGCAACACCCCCGCCGCTAAAACCAGCAGCGTCGCCATAAGTTCTTTTTCTCGGAGGCCTACGGAATGTCCAGGACGCCTCAGGACTGGTGTTTCGTCGACGCGATTCCGAAACCATATTATCGCATACTTGCTACGTTGGGGAAGGGCCGTTTGGCCAGGCGATCCACCCTAGGCGAAGACCACCGAGGCGTAGCCGACGGTGGTGTCGTCGGGGTTCGCGGGGTCGGCGGCGTGGACGACGCGGTAGCTGTTGGTGTATTCCAGGCAGATGCCGCGGCTGGCGCCGAGTTGGTGGCAGACGGCGATCGTGGCCGCGATGGCTCCGGCCCCGCAGGCGTTGCCGCGGGCCTCGGCCTCGGCGGCGACCTTCTCGGCGGCCAGGGCTTCCATCAAGCCGATCATGCGGCGGTCGTTGGCGGCGGTCCATTTTTCGCCCGTCGCCCCGCGGCCTCCGGGGGCGGGAAAGTGCCCGCC
>JBEKZI010000059.1:0-13653 GCA_049510055.1 Phycisphaerae bacterium
TCGGCCCTGGAAGGCGTTTCGCAGGCGACGTTGGATCTGCGGGAAGGCGTGGTGGTGGCCGCGACGGAAGGGGGCCTGCCGGTGCAGCGACGCGCCGACTGGGAGATTCCGCAATTGAACCTGCCCGCCGAGATCAGCCAGCGGGCCGATCAGATCAGCCTGGAAGACATCTATACGCGCAGCGGATCGTTCACGTCCAACCGGGCCATCCTTTCGGACATCGCCGGCCTGGGAAAAAACATGATTCCCAACCTGATCAACCGCATCAAGGCCGAGATGCATAGCCGGATCGCTTACGGCGTGAGCTGCTTTTTGATGGTCACGTTGGGGGCGGCGCTGGGGTTGATGTTCCGCGGCGGACAGCTCATCAGCGCGTTCGCCCTGTCGGTGATCCCCGCGGCGGTCGTGATTGTGATGATGCTGATGGGCAAGCAACTGGTCCGCACCCCCTCCATGCCGACGATCTACGGCTTGGCCGCGATCTGGAGCGGAATCGTCGCGCTGGTCGCGGCCGACATCGCCGTGCTGACGCACCTGGCCAGAAAGTAAACGACGATGAGAACGCTCGACCGATATATCGTGCGAAACTTCCTGAGCTCGGCGCTGTTGTGGTTCGCGATTCTCATGGCCTTGCGGATCGTGACGGACGTGTTCATCAACATGGACGAGTACGTCAAGGGGGCCCCGACGGTCGCCGGCGTTCTGGCCCACATCACGGGCTATTACGCCTTCCACTCGCTGGAATACCTCACCCAGTTGGGAGGCGTCATCATCGTGGCCGCGGCCACCTTCACGCTGGCCATGATGAACCGGACCAACGAGTTGACGGCCATGCTGGCCTCGGGCGTCAGCCTGCACCGCGTCATTTGGCCCATCGTGCTGTGCGCGATGCTGCTGGGCGGGCTGATCGTGGTCGACCAGGAAATAGTGATCCCGATCCCCGCCGTCGCCGCCCACCTGGCCCGGCCGCGAGACGACCCCACGGGCACCAACGAGTTCAGGATGCCGTTTATCGCCGATAACACAGGCACCGTCTGGCGCGCAGATTACTTTTACCCCGGCGTGAACCGGATGGTGAACCCCTCGGTATTCATTCGCGGCGAAGGCGACGAACGCTACCGTCAATTGGCCGGAATCCTGGGAGACGAGGCCCATCCGGGCGAACTGGACGGCCAGAAGGGCTGGATGATTGAGGGAGGCATGTTGCTGCGGACCAGTCAGCAGGATCGCGTCTGGCCGCACGTGCCGGACACGCATCTGATTCGCACGGCCCTGGGGCCGCGCGAGTTGACGGCGGTGGTCGGACCGGACGGCCAGGCCGGCCCCGGCGTTCGCGGCCAGGACGACCAGTACCCCATGAGCCTGGAGGCCGCCCGGCTCATCCCCGCCACCCGCAACGAAGGGCTCCGCCTGGAGCGGCCGCGGTTTGTGTTCGCCACCGACGGCGGCCGGCTGCTGGGGGCCTTTGTGGCCGCCTCGGCCACGTGGGACGCCCGCGAGCCGGGCTGGGTGCTTCAGGACGGACGGCTGTTCTGCCCTTCGGACTTGACCCCCGCCGACCTGGTGCTGAAGAAATCCAGCCACTGGATGGAGTACATGTCCAGCAATCAATTGATCGACCTGCTGAAGTTGCATCAGGTCCCCGACCCCGAGACGGTCCTGCTGGTGCGGCACACGCGCCTGGCGGACCCGATCAACAACCTCATCATGCTGCTGCTGGCCCTGCCGTTCATCCTGTCGCGCGAGCGGCGGGACGTGAAGGCCTCGGCCTCGCTGTGCCTGCTGATGGTGGGGGCGTTCTACGCCTTCATCTACCTGGCCCGCTACGTGGGGCTGCCGCCGTCGTTGGCGGCCTGGCTGCCGGTGATGCTGTTCGGGCCGGTGTCGGTGGTGATGCTGGATTCGGTCAAGACGTAAGACGGACCGGAATACCGGAAGACCGAAACGCCATTTCAATTCGCGATCCTCCTTCGCCTCACCTTCGCAAAGCTTCGGTGGGCTTCGGAGGACAAGTCCACAACTCAGGAATTTTCTTTGTGCAGCGGTTCCAGATCGGCCAGTGGAAGTTCCATCTCGAAGGCCCCGGATTGCACGACGGCCTGGCCCTTATCGGCGTTGATGCGGATGAGTGTGGCGGGCTTGTTGAAGGGCACGACGAAGACCTTCTGTCCCGGCGGGGTGGCCAGGAGCTTTTCGCGGCTCTGTTGGGCGTCGCGGCTTTGCGGGCTTCGCCGCCGCATGGGCCGGTCTTCCTGAGGGGCGGGCTTATGGGGCGCCTGGCTTGCGGCGAGATCGCTTCGGCTGCGCTCGGCGTCGAAACCGGCCGGGCGACCGGTGCGTGCGGCCGCCGCTCTCCGGCCGGTCGGTGGGCGCGGAGCGAACGGGCCGGTCTGGGGGAAGAGTTCCTGGAGGGAAAGCTCCATCGCCCCTTGCGGCGTTTCCACCGTGGCCCGCAGGCCGGGCAGGTCCACCTTCGTGACCTTGCCGACGCCGGGCTTGCGCGCGATGGGCGCCTCATCGCCAACCTTCAGCCGGGCGATGGCGGCCAGCCATGAGTCGAACTGCCGGGCGCGTTCCTTCTGCTGCTGGATGCTGAGGTGCAGCTCCTGCTTAAGGTGCTCGGCCTGGCTGCGGTCGGTCTGGCTGGTGTGGAGCTGGTCGAGGATCTGCTGGCGCAGCGCGTCGAGCTGCTCGCGGACGCCGCTTTGCCCCAGGTCGGGCATCAACTCCGCCAGGGGGATCTCCACCTGGACGTTCCCCGAGTCGATCAGGGCGATCTGGCGATGCAGTTCCAGCCGCGCCAGCCGGCCGGTCTTGCCGAGGGAGGGCACGAACACCTCGTCGCCGGCCTTGAGTTCCGGCAGCCGCGCCAGCCAGGCCTCGAACTGCTCCTTGAGCCGGTGCAGGTCGGCCAGCTTGGACTCGTAGACCTCCTGCTGCTGCTGGGCGGCGGCCTGCTCGCGGAGGGCCTGGGCCCGCGCCTCCTCAGCCACCTGGCGCGCGGCGCCGGTGGCGCGAATGGCCCGGCGGAACTGCTTGCCCTGCTCGCCTAAGTGGCGGCGGGCCTCGTGGATGATCCGGCCCGACAGGCCCAGATGGGCGGCCACGGTAATCGCGTGGCTCTCGCCCGGCGTGCCGATCCGCAGATGGTAGGTGGGACGCAGCGTGACCGTGTCGAACTCCACCGACGCGTTGTCCACGCGCGGATGGTTGAAGGCGTAGGCCTTCAGCACGGACAGGTGCGTGGTGACCATGCCCAGGCAGCCGAGTCGCCGCAGGTCGTCCAGGACGGCCTGGCCGATGGCCCCGCCCTCGTCGGGATCGGTGCCGGCGCCCAGCTCGTCCAGCAGCACCAGGCAGTTGGTCTTGGCCTTGGCCAGGATGTACCGGATGCGCTTCATGTGCGCCCCGAAGGTGGACAGCGACTGCTGGAGGGATTGTTCATCGCCGACGTCGAGAAAGACGTCGTGGAAGACCGGCAGGGTCGAGCCGCGCCCGACGGGAATGTGCATGCCCGATTGCGCCATGACCGCCAGCAGCGCGACGGTCTTGAGCGTCACGGTCTTGCCGCCGGTGTTGGAGCCGGTGATGACCAGCAGGTCGAAGTCGCTGCCCAGCCGTACGTCGATGGGCACCACGGAGTGGCGTTTGGCCGCCGACAGGCCGGACTGCTCCTCCTGCCAGGCGTGGTCGATCAGCAGGGGATGGCGGGCCTGGACGAACTGCAAGCCGCCGCGCTCGGTGAGGGCGGGGGCGGTCATGTTGAACTGGTAGGCGTACTGCGCCTTAGCGGAGATCAGGTCGATCTGCGCCAGCGCCCGCAGCGCGGCCGCGATTTCCGCCGCGCGGGCCTGCACGCGGACGGCCAGCTGGTTCAGCAGGCGCTGGACCTCGTTGCGCTCATCGACGTACAGGTCGGCCAGGCGGTTGATCAGCTCCACGCTGGCGTTGGGTTCCACGAAGACGGTCGCGCCGCTCTGGCTGGCCCGATGCACCACCCCTGGCAGGCGGCCGCGGTTTTCCACCTTCACGGGCAGGACGTAACGGTCCCCGTGCAGCGTGACGTTGACGTTTTGGAGCAGCTTGGCCACCTCCGGCTGATGCAGGTAGCCGTAGATGACGTCGCGGACGTGCTGGCCGGTGGAGGCGATTTCATTGCGGATGGCCGCCAGGCGCTGCGAGGCCTGGTCCATCACGGTGCCGTCGGGCCCGACGATCGAGCGAATGGCCTGGACCTCGCTGCTAAAATCCCCCACGCCCTCAGCCAGGGCGTGCAGCAAGTCCAGTTCTTCTGGCAGGCCGTGGAGATAGGCCCGCACGTTGGCGGCGCCTTCCAGCGTGGTGGCGATGGCGGCGAAGTCCTCCGCGCCGGCCCCGCCGCCCAGCTGGGCCCGGCCCAGGGCGTCGGTGATGTCCGTGATGCCGCCCAGCGGCGGCAGCCCCATGTCGCTAATGGCCCGCGTCATCTGGCTGACTTCGTCCAGCCAATGTTGGATGACCTGTGGATGCCGCGAAGGCAGAATCCTCGCCGCCAGCGTCTTGCCCAAGGAACAGCTACAGAACCGTTGGAGAATGCGCCTGACGGTGTTGAATTCAATTTTGTTGAGTGTGAAGGAATCCACCGATTCGACTTTCGCAGAGAAGTGACGAGCCTTGCGCCTCGTGCATATTATAGCAGATACTGTTGTTACCGTCAGCGGACATTCCGGCATATCCGGCGTTTTGCCGGCGGCCTCCAGAATCCCTTGATTGCCGCGGCCCGGGCCGATATAAACCGTTCCAACGGGCGAACTCGCCGCGACGACGGCTAGGAAAGGGAAGAGCCATGACCATAGCGGTCTTGATTATTCTAGGCGTCATCGTCTTGATGATCCTGGCGATTATCGGGGTCTACAACAGTCTGGTGCAGAAGCGCATCCGCTGCCAGGAGGCCTGGAGCCAGATCGACGTGCAGCTCAAGCGGCGGTACGACCTGATCCCCAACCTGGTGGAGACGGTCAAGGGTTACGCCGCCCACGAGAAGGAGACGCTGGAGCGCGTCATCCAGGCCCGTAACCAGGCCATCGCCGCCCAGGGCGTGCGCCAGCAGGCCGAGGCGGAGAACATGCTCACCGGCGCGCTGCGGCAGCTTTTCGCGCTGTCGGAGGCCTATCCCAACCTCAAGGCCAACGAGAATTTCCTGGCCCTTCAGGAAGAGCTGTCCAGCACGGAGAACCGCATTTCCTTCGCGCGTCAGCACTACAACGACTCCGCCGCCGTGTACAATACCGCCGCGCAGAGTTTTCCCAACAACGTCATCGCCGGAATGTTCGGCTTCCAGCGGCAGGATTACTTCGAACTGGAGGATACCGCCATGCGCCAGGCGCCGAAGGTCAGTTTCAATCGCTGACGGCCAGGCGGCCCGGTAGGATGGATCGGCGTCCATGGCTGTGGAAACTTTTTACACCCAGATCGCCAGGAATAAGCGGAACACCTGGCTGCTGATTATCGCCTTCGCGGTCTTTTTCATCGCACTGGGACTGCTGATCGGACACGTCTGGGGAGGCGGGGAGGTACGATTCAGCATCGCCACGGCCGCGGCGGCGGGGGGCATCGCCTTTATCCTGACGCTGGCCAGCTACTACGGCGGCGGGAGCGTGCTGCTGGGGCTCAGCCAGGCGAAGGAAATCACCAAGGCCGACGACCCGCAGCTGTTCAACGTGGTGGAGGAGCTGACCATCGCCGGCGGGTTGCCGATGCCTCGGATCTTTCTGATCAACGACACGGCCATGAACGCCTTCGCCACCGGCCGCAATCCCAAGCACGCCTGCGTGGCCATCACCACCGGCCTGCGCGAAAAGCTCACGCGCGATGAGCTTCAGGGCGTCCTGGGCCATGAGCTCTCGCACGTGCGGCACTACGACATCCTCTTCGCCACGCTGATCGCCGTGATGGTGGGCGTGTTGGTCATGCTGTGCGACATCTTCCTGCGCAGCCTGTGGTGGGGTGGGGGAGGCCGGCGGTCCCGCGGCCGCGACTCGCGAGGCGGCGGAGGGGGCGCTATGGCCATCATGGCTATCATCGCCCTGGTCCTGGCCATCATCTCGCCCATCCTGGCCCGGATCATCCAGATGGCCATCTCCCGCCAGCGGGAATACCTGGCCGACGCCGGCAGCGTGGAACTGACGCGCAATCCCGAAGGCCTGGCCCACGCCCTGGCCAAATTGGCCGACGACCCGGAGGTGCTGGAGGTGGCCAACCGCGCCACGGCCCCGCTGTACATCATTCACCCTATTAAAAAGTTCGAAGAGCGGTCCGAGAGCATCTTCGACACCCATCCGCCCGTTCGCGACCGCATCGAGCGGCTGATGGCGCTGGTGCGATAGAATGGACCAGCCCGACGCGCCGCCCCAGACGGATTCGGAGATTCGATGCGGAGGGATAACAGCAGAAGATTCCCCGGCCTATTGCCGATACGGAACTGGGCCCTGCCCGCCGATGGGCGGGTTTGCGCTGTTCCTGCCCACGGTCGCCAGCAATCCTGGCCGGCGGGAGGGAGTAAGGGATGAGCGTCGGTATCGTTAGATCTCTTCTAGTACGGTCGGTTTTTCTGATGCTGATCCTGGCTGCCGGTTGTGCCTCCCAGAACGCCCCGATGGCGGAACTTCCCACGCACGATCTGGACTTGTCGGCTCCCCATGCTCCCCCGGCGGCCGCGCCCAAGGTGTTTTCGCCTGTGCAGCCCTTCGCCGCTGCGGAGTCCAACCCCTGGGCCGTCAGCAATCCCAGGGCGTGGCGCTACATCGTCATCCATCACAGCGCCACCGAGGACGGCAACGCCGCCGAGTTCGACGCCCAGCACCGCCGCCGCGGCTGGGACGAACTGGGCTATCATTTCGTCATCGACAACGGCCGGGGCGGGCCCGACGGGCTGGTGGAGGTGGGCAGCCGCTGGAAGTCACAGAAGTGGGGCGCCCACACCGGCGGCACGCCGGACAACGAATACAACAATTACGGCATCGGCATCTGTCTTGTGGGGGACTTCACCCATCACCTGCCTACCCCGGCCCAGTTGGAGTCGTTGCGCAGCCTGGTGAGCTACCTGGCCAATACGTACAACATTGCGCCGAAGGACATCATCGGCCATCGCGATGCCCCCAACGCCAGCACGCAGTGCCCCGGGGCGGCGCTGGAACGGTACGTCGTCGATACGCTGCGATGGCGGGCCTACGTGCGGTACGCCTATAAAAACTGACGCCGCGGGCAAACCTTCCATTGAGCGGCCATCTCTGGGGGTAGGACCCCAAAACCTCTTAGCGTTAGCGAGTCTGGCTTTTCCGACTCTTTTCTCGCACCCCCGATGCCCAGGCCGGGCCGAGACAAGCGGTTAAAAATCGGCACGGAAAATAATACCGGGCGCTAGTGAAGGAGCCCCCCGGTTCAACCGATAACGAACGTAGTTTACCGGAGAGGAGGACTTGCTGGAGCGTCCATCATTTTCCGAGCGATGGAAGGCCCGGTAGACGCATCGGCTGCGAGGCTATCTGTGAAGGGAGGTGACGTAGACGTAGACGACTAGCAGGATAGCCGGCCGCTGCGACATGGAACACGCCGCAAGGCACGGGAACGGAGCCCCCCCAAGGACGGGATAAAAGACAAAAGATATAGGACGCCCCGCCCCAGGGGGCAGCAGGAAAAAAGGCCATTGAGTAACGGAGGTTCAGGCATATGACTAAACACAGAGGCTTCACGCTGGTGGAAATTCTGATTGTCGTGATCATCTTGGGCATCCTGGCCGCGATCGTGATCCCGCAATTCAGTTCGGCGTCGAACGACGCCCGGGAATCCGCGCTGACCAGCGACCTCCAGACGCTGCGCAGTCAGACGGAGCTGTACAACATCCAGCACATGGACCACTATCCGGACATGCAGTCCGCCGATAGCGGTGCGAACTGGGTGGCCGACACCGGCAACTTTACGGCCCGTCTGACCGGCCGGACCAACCAGTACGGCCAGATCGGCACGGACCCGAACACCTACCCCTTCGGGCCGTACCTCCAGAAGTTCCCGATCAACGCCGTCAACAAGAAGAGCACGATTCGCGTGGATGGCGCCGCCGCGGGTGCGGGTAGCGACGGATGGCACTTCAACAGCACCAACGGGCGCGTGTCGGCGGACGACAGCGCGGCTCATGCCGCCCTGTAAAGGGTGCGACGAAACAATTGTAAAAGCATGATGTGACGGCTTGGCCGGGGTCGACCGCGCGTCGGTCCCGGCCAAGAATTTCTAAGGAAAGGAACGGCGGCTCATGCGCGTGCTGGGATTCCTGACCAAAGGCCGACGGTTGCCCATCGCCCTGGACATCGGAAGCGACACCATCAAGATGATCCAGTTCCGTCAGGCGCGAGGAGAACTGGTCTCGGTGGCCGCCGCGGCCGCGTGGCCGTTCCCTGCCGACTCTCCCCAAGGTCCCGCCCAGCGGCGCGAGCAGGCCGTGGACGCGGTCCGCCGAATGTGGCGGGAGGGCGGGTTCAAGGGCCGAAGCGTCCTTCTGGCCTTGCCCTGCGGACCGGAGAGCATCAAGACCGTCCGTTTGCCCCCGTTGCCGGCCGGCCAATGGCGCCAGGCCATCAAAAAGGAAGCTCAGGAACGTTTCAGTTTCGACGCGGCCAAGGACCACTTCAGTTGCATCGACGCCGGCGAGGTCCATTGGGACAACCGGACGGTCCGGGAGGTGATTCTCCTGGCCGCCCACAACAAGGTGATCGACGATCACGTCGCGATGCTGTCGGCGATGAAGCTGTCGCCCGTGGCCATGGAGGCGTCTCCCCTGGCGGCGTTTCATGCCTTCGAGCGCCTTGGCCGCCGGCAGGAGAGCGGCGCAGGCGCCCGCGTGATCGTGGACATCGGGGCCGGCGGCACGCGGGTGGTGGTGGGGAAGGGTAAGCAGATCATTTTGCTCAAGAGCCTCGGCGTGGGGGGCTGGGCCATGACGGCCGCGGTGGCCAGGCACTTCAATCTCAGCCGCCAGGAGGCGGCGCAATTTCGCCTGCAAAACGCCCAGCATGAATCGGCCCGCCTGGCGGCGCCTTCCGCGACGGCCAAGGCGGCGGTGAGCTGGAGCGCGCAGGACGCCCTCGGCGGCGTGCTGGAATCGCTGGCGGAGGAAATCGCCCTCTGCCTGCGCTACTGTGCCGTGACGTTCCGCGGCATGCGCCCCTCCGAAATCATCCTTTGCGGCGGCGAGGCCCATAATCCGCTTATTTCCCGTTTTTTGGGGGAGCGGTTGGGCCTGCCCGTCGTTGTGAGCCGGCCGCTGCACGGCCTGGACGTCAGCCGGATGAAGCACGATGCCGATTCCCCCAACCTCTTTGCAGAATGGGCCATATGTGCCGGCCTGGCCGTCAGGTATTTGGGCGCCTCGCAGGCGGCTACCGAAGAGAGGTATCTGCGGCTTTCCGCCTGAGCGAAAGAGTGGAAAGAAAGGACTAATCGCAATTTCAGAGAGCCTTGCTGGTGACCGAAATATTATGTTGGCGACCGAAGTGCTAGATATGACGCGGTCGCGGCTGCTGAAGAAGGCGGCCGTCTTAATTAGTTAGGAGTACCGCCATGAGGAGCCATGCTGCGATGCGGGGACGCCCTGGGGTTTGTCGTGGGCGCGGCCATGCGGACAGTATGGCTTGCGTTGTTTGCCGGACAGGAGAACGCCCCGGCAGGGGAACTCCTGGCCGATTTGACGTCGGCAAAGCTCCAGACGTCCCAGGAGGAGGGCGTCTGTGAGCGGTCAAGACGTGGAGGCCGATAGGAGGTTTGAGCGGTCCGGCCGGGCCGGTCGCGATCCGAGGATTCCCCTGAAAGGTTAGGGTTTGCCGTGATACTGGGCGGGAGAATGGGATTCAAAGGGGTCGCCCTGATTCTTCTGGGCGCCAGCGCCGTGTATTGCGTGACCTTTGTGGCAACGCGCGGGCTGGTGTGGCCGGGCGAATTGGACCTGTTGGTCATAGCGCTGGTGGCGGGCGCATCGGGTCTGGTCCTGGGGGTATGCCGGCGGCAGGTGAACCGCGACCTGGTCTCCCTCTCGGAGCAGTTGCAGATCATGACTGAAAAGAAGCAGTTCGGCCTGCTGATGAGCGACGGGATCATCGAGCTGACGCAGATCACCCAGCCGATCAATGAGCTGATTTTGTCCGCGCACAAGCAGGTGGAAGATCTCCAAGCCGCCAACCATGAGCTTCAGATTCAGGTCCGCGTCGCCGCCGCGGAAAAGAGCCATACCGAGGCGATTATCTTTTCCATCTCCGACGCGGTGATCGTGACCAACCGCTTCGATGAGCTGATCCTGGCCAATCGCCCGGCCGAGGAACTGCTGGGGTTCGTCTTCGACGGCCAGCAGCGGAGGAACATCGACCAGGTCATCGCCGACGGCACGCTGGTCCGGCTGATCCGCGAAACGCGAAGCTGCGGGCAGAGCTTCACGCGCAAAGGCGTGGAATGCAACATCGACCACCAGGGGTCGCCGCGAACGTTCTCCATCACCCTCAGTTGCGTGGTATCTCCCGACGAGGAAGTCTCCGGCGTGGTGGCCGTCCTGCACGACGTGACGCGGGAGAAGGAAATCGCGCGGATGAAGACGGACTTCGTCTCCGACGTCTCCCACGAGCTCAAGACGCCCCTGGCGTCGATCAAGGCCTACGTGGAGATGCTGAGGGACGGCGAAGCCGCCGACGCCCGCACGCAGAAAGAGTTCTACGAGATCATCGCCGCCGAGGCCGATCGCCTGCATCAGCTCATCGAGAACATCCTGGACATTTCGCGGATCGAATCCGGCGTGGTCAAGGTCACGCGCGAGCCCGTTCTCCTGAGGGAAGTGGTCCGTCACGCCCTGAACGTGGCCGCCCCGCAGGCCAAGGCCAAGGACATCGGCCTGGTGGAGCAACTGGCCGCGGTGCCCAATCCCGTCGAGGCGGACCGCGACATGATCTATCGGGCGGTGCTGAACCTGCTGTCCAACGCGATCAAGTACACGCCCCCGGGCGGGACGGTCACGGTCAGCGTCTCGGCGGACGAGCGGCGCGGCGTGGCGGTCTGCCAGGTCGCCGACACGGGGGCGGGCATCCCCGCTGCCGACCTGCCGCACATCTTCGACAAGTTCTACCGGGTCGAGGCCAACAGCAAGCTGGCCCGGGGCACCGGCTTGGGGCTGGCACTGGTGAAACACATCATCGAGACCGCCCACGGCGGCAAAGTGTCGGTCATGAGCGAGACCGGCAAGGGCAGCACGTTCAGTTTTGAACTGCCGCTGCTGAGGCGCATGGGCCGTGTCGGCAAGGCCGCCTGGCCCCTGCGAGGTGTGGCATGAGCAGAAAAATTCTCATCGTCGACGACGAGGCGCACATCCTGCACGTGCTGTCGCTGAAGCTGCGCAACGCCGGCTACGACGTGATCTCAGCCGTGGACGGCGAAGAGGCGCTGGACCTGTGCCTGGCCGAGCGCCCCGACCTGGTCATCACCGACTACCAGATGCCGATCAAGACCGGCCTGGAATTGAGCCGGGAACTGCACGCCCACGAAGCCACCGAGAATATTCCAATCGTGATGATTACGGCCAGGGAATTCGATCTGGCCCAAGAGGAACTGACGAAGGCGGGCATCGCGGCAATTTTAGCCAAGCCCTTTGGCCCGCGGGAAGTCCTGGGGAAGGTTCAGGCACTGCTGGGAGACCCCCAGCCTGCCCCGCCGTCGGCGTAAGAAAGGAACCATGTCGCCCACGACCGCCACACGATCGAGATCGCTGGCCGAAATGGCCCGGGCCTTGACGCAATTGCGAACGCAGATGCGCGAGGTGGGCATGACGGTCTCGGTCTGGGACAGCGCCGGCCACCTGGTGGGCAAGTTCCAGCCGTGTTGCCAATTCTGCCAGATGATCCACGACGTGGGCGCCGGCTGCGTGAAGGCATGTGAGGCATTGGCCGCAAAGGTCATCGAAGAGAACAGGCCGATGTGGGAAATCTCCTCTTCCGGCTGCTGCATCCTGGGCACGCCCATCGAGCATCGCCACCGGATGCTTGGGTGCGTCATCGCGTGCTACCTGCCGAAGGAACTGCTGACGGGTGAACCCCTGGCGCGGTTGTGCAGCCGGGTCGGCTTGGACCTGCAAGCCTCCGCGTCGCTGATCCAGGGGGTCTGCCGGCATTCCTCCGACCAGGTCGAGGAATTCCTGCACATCCTGACCTGGCTGCTGAACAAGGAACAGGCGGTGATGACCGCCCAGGGCGAACTGGCCAGCCTCAGCGCCAACCTTGCCAACACCTACGAGGAACTGGGCCTGCTGTACGCCATCAGCGGCTCGATGAACGTCAACTGCCTGCCGCGGGACTTCCTGCGGAACGTCTGCGTGGGCATCCTGGCGGTGACGAACATCACCGCGGCCGCCGGCGTGATCCAACCGCGCCGGCCGGGCAAGGACGGCAAGGAAGAGATCGTCGTCGTCGGTCCTCCCCAGCTCCACGCCGAGCAGGTCCGACGGATCATGAAGGAGCACCTGAATCCTCTGTTGGCCTCCGGCCAGGAAGCCGTCATCGACAACAACTTCGCCGCCGCGCCGGGAGACGAGGTGCGCATCACCAATCTGCTGGCCGTGCCGCTGGCCACCGAAAAGGCGCCCATCGGCGTGCTCATCGCGATGAACAAGCGCGAGGGCGACTTCGACAGCGTGGACCTGAAGCTGATCAAGTCCATCAGCGCGCAGACGGCGGTGTTCCTGGAGTACAGCTGGCTATATGCGGACATGAAAGACCTGCTGATGGGCGTCCTGCACGCCCTGACGGCCTCCATCGACGCCAAGGACCCCTACACCTGCGGCCACTCGCGGCGCGTGGCGGCGATTTCCCGCCGCCTGGCCGAGGCGGCGGGCCTGCCGCCCGAGCGGGTCCAGCGCATCTACCTGGCCGGGCTGCTGCACGACATCGGCAAGATCGGCGTGCCCGAGAGCGTGCTGCGAAAGCCCGGCAAACTGACCGAGGAGGAATGGAAGCTGATCCGTGGCCATCCCTCTACCGCGGCTAAAATCCTCAGCGGCATCGGCCAATTGGACGACGTGGTGCCCAGCATCCTGACGCACCACGAGCGGCCGGACGGCAAGGGCTATCCCTGCGGCCTGTCGGCAGACGAACTGCCGCTGGAGGGCAAGATCATCGGCCTGGCGGACTGCCTCGACTCGATGACCTCCGACCGCACGTACCGCCCGGCGATGTCGCTGAAGGACGCCGTGACCGAACTGCGGCGCGTCTCGGGCACACAGGTGGACAAAAAACTGGTGGATTTGCTGTTGTCCATGGACCTGAAAGAAATCCTGACCGAATCGCCGGGCAAAGAGGACATCCGCGATCTGCTGGCCCACATGGATGAAAAATCGCGGTAGTCGTCTCGTCGTGGGGGCAGGCCTCAGGGGCGCAATTCTGCCAGGGGGACGCTGGTCGGCTACGGCCTGGGCTTGCTAAAATGTCGCCATGGCCAAGAGGGACTACTATCAGGTCCTGGGCGTCACCCGCGGCGCCACCGACGACCAGATCCGTTCCGCCTACCGCAAGCTGGCCCGCAAGTACCATCCCGACGTGAACAAATCTCCCGGCGCCACCGAGAAATTCAAAGAGGCCACCGAGGCCTACGAGG